>SDWN01000747.1 GCA_004195305.1 Neptunomonas sp.
GCCCGCAACCAACCCGCGCCGCTGCGGCCATCACCGCGGGGGTGCTGGTATCCACCGAAACCACCACATCCAGCTCGCGAACCAGCGCCTCTATGGCAGGTACAACCCGATCTAACTCCTGCTGCTCGCCGATCGACACAGCACCCGGACGTGTGGACTCACCGCCAACATCCAGCAGCGTTGCGCCCGCCTCAACCATTGCCTCCGCCCGAGCAAGCAACCCCGACAGATCCACGCGGTTGCCGCAATAGAGCTGTCCGCCATCAGAAAACGAATCAGGGGTAACATTGAGAATCCCCATCACCTGAGGACGACTCAGCGACAGGCTGCGTGATCCAAATTGAAACAGTCGATCAGTCATATATCCGCATCTCAACAAGCAGCCCCTCTACAAACACCCCTAACGAGCACTTCTGATAAAAAAAGCCGACTAATAGCCGGCCTTTTATCGATACTAAAACCCATTTAATCAGAGCACGGGCTTATCTGAAGCACCCTGATCATCCGCACCATCCGCACCATCCGCACCATCCAACTCTTGATCCGAGCCACCCTCTGACTCAGCAGCATCATCCTTTACAGCGGAAGCAGCACTGCCATTCTCATCCCAACCTTCCGGCTCGCTTACCGGTTGACGCGCCATCAACTGACCAATCTGATCACTATCGAGGGTCTCGTACTTCATCAGCGCCTCGGCCATCGCCTCAAGAATATCCCGATTATCCTCAAGCAACGTCTCAGCACGGGCGTAGCAGTCATCGATCACGGTACGCACCTCTTCATCAATCAGCTTAGCCGTCTCACCGGAAACACCTTTAGCCGCCTGACCCGGCATCCGCCCAAACGGATCGCTGTCCTCATCTTCATACAGTAGCGGCCCGAGCTTCTCCGACAAGCCCCACTTGGTCGCCATACTGCGCGCCAGCTGAGTGGCACGCTGAATATCGTTAGACGCCCCGGTTGTCACACCATCGACCCCCAACGTCATCTGCTCAGCAATACGGCCACCATAGAGACTGCAGATCTGACTCATAATCGCCCGCTTGGATAGACTGTAACGATCCTCTTCGGGCAGAAACATCGTCACACCCAGAGCACGCCCACGCGGAATAATTGAGACCTTATAAACCGGATCGTGATCGGGCACCAGCCGCCCGATAATGACATGGCCCGCTTCGTGATAGGCGGTATTCAAACGTTCGGCATCAGACATCACCATCGAGCGCCGCTCGGCACCCATCAGAACCTTGTCTTTGGCCTTCTCGAACTGCTCCATACCTACCGTACGCAGATTACAACGCGCGGAAAACAACGCAGCCTCGTTGACCAGATTCGCCAGATCGGCACCCGAGAAACCGGGGGTGCCGCGCGCAATCAGGTCGGGCTTAACATCATCAGCCATCGGCACTTTGCGCATATGCACTTTCAAAATTTGTTCACGACCGCGGATATCGGGCAAGCTAACCACCACCTGCCGGTCGAAACGCCCCGGACGCAACAGCGCTTTATCAAGCACATCCGGACGGTTGGTCGCAGCGATAACGATAACCCCTTCGGTTCCTTCGAAGCCATCCATCTCCACCAGCAATTGGTTCAATGTCTGCTCACGCTCATCATTACCACCACCCATACCGGCGCCACGATGGCGCCCCACCGCATCGATCTCGTCGATAAAGATGATGCAAGGTGACTGCTTCTTCGCCTGCTCAAACATGTCACGCACCCGTGACGCACCCACACCGACAAACATCTCGACAAAATCGGAACCGGAAATACTGAAGAAGGGGACCTTTGCCTCACCCGCAATCGCCTTAGCCAGCAAGGTTTTACCGGTGCCCGGAGATCCTGACAGCAACACACCCTTAGGAATATGCCCACCCAGACGGTGGAACTTACCCGGATCCATCAGAAACTCAACCAGCTCCTGGACCTCCTCCTTGGCCTCCTCTACACCTGCGACGTCGGCGAAGGTGGTCTTGATCTGGTCTTCGCTAAGCAGCCGCGCCTTGCTCTTGCCAAAGGACATGGGTCCACCCTTCCCACCCCCGCCGCCTTGCATCTGGCGCATGAAAAACATGAAGACAGCAATGATCACCAGGATCGGGAAGCTCGCCACCAGCAACTGACTCCAGATGCTCTGCTGCTCCGGCTGCTTGCCCTCTATCACAACGCCATGGTTATACAGATCGTCAACCAGCTTAGGATCCTGCAGCGCCGGACGCACCGTAACAAAACGGTTACCGCCTTGCAGCTCACCGCTAATCTCATAACCCTCAACAACGACGCGAGTCACCTGATCGCTACGCACCTGCTCGATAAACTGAGAATAACTAAGCTTATTAGCCTCAGGCTCAGTATTAAAATTATTGAAAACCGTCAGCAGCACGGCAGCAATGATCAGCCACAACACCAGGTTTTTTGCCATATCGTTCAAGCGAGGCTCCTTGTAAGCTACTCTATAACTGCCTTTCCAAAAAGAAAGACAACGGTTTTCGACTCTGCCGCAATACTACCCTTTAAACCCGCGACAGAGCTGATAAATTTCCCGTGAACGGGCACGGGACGAATCGGGCTTACGCGACTGCACCTTAGTAAAGTTCTGTCGCATCTCCGCTAACAACGGATCAAACCCCTCCCCCTGAAAAACCTTGGCCAGAAACACCCCATTGGGTTTCAACACCTGCCGAGCCAGATCCAAAGCAAGCTCAACCAGATAGATCGCCCGCGGCTGATCAATTGAGTTCATACCGCTCATATTGGGGGCCATATCTGAAATTACAAGGTCAACCTGACGACCATCAATCGCGGCGACGATCTGCTCATAGACGGATTCCTCGGTAAAGTCACCCTGAATGAAGGTCACATCCGCCAACGCATCCATTGGCAATATATCTGAAGCAACGACCCGGCCGCTGTCTCCGAGTTTCTCAGCCGCGACCTGCGACCAGCCCCCAGGCGCCGATCCTAAATCCACGACAATCATTCCCGGGCGAAACAAACGATCCTTTTTATCCAGCTCAAGCAGCTTATAACTCGCCCTTGAACGATAGCCTTCATCCTTGGCCCGTTGGACATAAGAATCATCAAAATGTTCCTTCAACCACTGACCACTACTTTTAGATCGTGCCACGCTATCATCTGCTCCGGTTTTCACTACAATCGATCAAGCTCAGGCAAATTTTCCAATCTATCACGATTAAATGCGAGCTATTTAGCCATAAAAATCGCACAAACACCCAAAATCGACCCATCTTCAGCAGATCAGTGTTAAGTCCTGCGCACTCCTAAGGTAAAATAGATCTTTGTTCCACTATCCCCTCACGCGTCGCGGATCCAAAATCCGCTCGCCTAAGCAAGGAGCCTGTCGGACTTAACACTAATCTGCTGCGGAAAAATCGAATTGGGTCATATTCCCCGATCTCTCTCGTTAAATAGCTCGCTATTCGCCTCGATAGATCGAAAAATCTGCCTCAAATCGTCTTCCCCTCGCTACGATCGGCTAAGTGCGACAGACTCCTAGACCCTACGAAAGGTTGACCACACTATTATGAGCTTAACAGCCACACAAAAAAAGCAGTTCCGCAGCCTGGGCCACAGCCTGAATCCGGTCGTCACCGTCGCAGGCAACGGCTTGACCAAAGGCGTCCAACTAGAGGTTGATCGCGCCCTGGAAGACCATGAGCTGATCAAGGTAAAGTTCAATGTCGGGGATCGCGAGGTTAAAAAGGTCTTGATCAATCAACTGTGCGACCAGGTCCGGGCAGAAGTCGTGCAACAGATCGGCAACATCGCGCTCATCTACCGCGCCGCAGAAGAGTCCGATCCAAAGCTATCCAACCTGCTGCGCTAACCCGCGCTCTAACAGGCTGCTGAATAGCGTTAGCGAGGCCGCGAGACTAGGCAAAAACGACCGAAAAAACGCAGTTTATAGCTATAAATGAGCATTTTGAGGTCGTTTTTAACGACGTATCAGCAACGCAGGTAGATTTTCAACAACCTGCTAAGGGTTGCCGGAGCTGCGGCAACCCTACCTGCCCATTTATCTACCCACCTAATCACCCAAGCAAACCCCAAAAAGCTCCCGACACCGTTCAAAACTCGACCAAAACCCAACCTATGTCAAACATCCTGCCCGCCGGGACAGCTCTTAATATAAACCTTGACCTAGCGCAACACTCGACCTCCCACTCTTGTCTAGACTCCGAACATTCGCGTTTCGCCCATTCGAAACAGAACCAGGAGAGCACTTTTGAAGCAACAACCAACCCCTCTTATCGAACTCCGTGACACCTACCGGCTCCTTCGCACCCTGCCTCTCGCTAACAAAAGCAACGATGAACTCGAACAACTTGCCGATCGCCTCGCCGGCGCCCGCAGCCTGCTGGAACTCAACCGCCTGATCCGGCCATTGCGACAAGCCAGCAATGAACAGGCTACACAGTTACCTTAATCAATGACCACAGCGGGCCAATTCTCGCTATAATCGCCTACCTGTACCCAACTCCAATCCAAGGTAGCGCGCTCCGATGGCATTTTCTTCCCCCACCCTGTCCCTGGCGATCGAACTCATTGCCCGCCCCTCAGTGACACCTGATGACGCAGGCTGCCAGGAGCTGCTAATCCAACGCCTGCAACAACTCGGATTTAACATTGAGCGCCTTCCCTTTGAGGACGTCAGTAACCTCTGGGCCAGACGCGGCAGCACTGGGCCGCTGTTTTGCTTTGCTGGCCACACCGACGTGGTTCCGTCGGGACCCGCCGAGCAATGGACCTATCCGCCGTTCGCCCCCCAGATTCACGAAGGCAATCTGTACGGCCGGGGTACGGCCGACATGAAAGGTAGCATCGCCGCCTTTATCACCGCACTGGAACGCTTTATTGGCCACCACCCCGACCACAACGGCTCGATCGCCCTGCTAATCACCTCTGATGAAGAGGGCGACTTCATCAATGGCACTCCCCGGGTGGTTGATGTATTAGAAGCCCGCAACGAAAAGATCGACTGGTGCATTGTCGGCGAGCCGAGCAGCACCAAACAGGTCGGCGATGTGATCAAGAATGGACGCCGTGGCTCAATCAGCGGCACCCTGAAAATTCACGGCAAGCAGGGCCACGTTGCCTACCCGCACCTGGTGCGCAATCCGATCCATCTGGCTGCACCCGCGCTGGCCGAACTCTCCGCAGAAAGTTGGGATCAGGGCAACGCCTACTTCCCCCCCACCAGCCTGCAGATCTCCAATATCCATGCGGGAACAGGCGCCACCAACGTGGTTCCCGGCGAGCTTGAGGCCAAGTTTAATCTGCGCTTTTCTACCGAACTGAACGCCGGGCAGATCAAACAACGCGTTCACGCCATCCTCGACAAGCACCAGCTCGACTACGCGCTCGACTGGGTGCTGTCCGGTAACCCTTTTATCACCGAACAGGGCTCACTGGTCAATGCCTGCCGCGCTAGCATCAAAGCGATCACCGGCCTCGATGCCGAACTTTCCACGTCCGGCGGCACCTCAGACGGCCGCTTTATTGCGCCGACCGGCGCTCAGGTCGTCGAGCTAGGCCCCTGTAACGCCACGATCCACCAAGTCAATGAGCACGTTCGCGCCAAAGACCTGAACACCCTCTCCGAGCTCTACGAAAACATTCTCGCCAGGCTACTACTGCCATGAGCCTATCTAGCTGCCTGTGCTGCCCGCTCTGCATGCACTCACTAACCGCGTCCGACAAAAGCGTCCGTTGCAGCAATGGTCACTGCTTCGACCGCGCCAAACAGGGCTACTACAACCTGCTCCCGGTGCAACAGAAACGCTCTCGCGACCCGGGAGACGACGCAGCGATGGTTGCGGGTCGGCGAGAGTTTTTAGACCAGAACCATTACCAGCCCCTCTCAGAAGCGATTAATACCCTACTGATCTCCCACCTGCTGGAATCACAACAACCGCTACAGCTACTCGACTGCGGTAGCGGCGAAGGCTACTACAGCACCCGGCTAGAGCAGCAACTCGATCAGCGCCAGATAGCACACCAACTCATCGGCGTCGACATCTCTAAACACGCGGTCCGGGCAGCCTGCAGACGCAGCCCAAACGTCAATTGGATAGTTGCCTCCGGCAGCAAGCTGCCGGTAATGGAATCCAGCCAGGACGCGCTGCTTTGCCTGTTCGCCCCGCTCAGCAGCGCCGCCTTCCATCGCGTATTGCGCCCCGACGGACTCCTGCTCCTCGCAACCACCGGCAGCGACCATCTGCTTGAACTACGCCAGCAGATCTACCCGGAGGTGCGACGCAACGTCTTCGATCCGCTACCCGACCTCAGCGCGCTCTTTGAACCGATCGAGCAAAAAATTGTACGCTACCAATTTAGCCTCAACAACAGTCGCAGCATCCTCCAGCTACTGGCCATGACCCCCCACCAATGGCGCACCGACGCCGACGCCCGGCAACGCCTGCAGCTGCTGCACCAACTAGACCTTAGCGTAGACATCAACCTGCAGCTATTGCGTGCCCGCAGCTAACTCTGATGCAACGCTTAAAGGCATTTTTACTCCGCCAAACAGACGACCCGCGACGCAACCTAAACTGGGTATCGGGCGGCGCGGTGCTGTTTTTTATCGGCCTGGGGCTGATCTTCTATGCCGAAAAACAGCTGCCGAGCTCCGTACAGCAAGAATTAACCGCGATCGTAGGACTGGCGTGCCTGAGCAGCGGCGGTATACTGGCAGCCAGCGGCTATATCAGCCTCAGCATTTTGCGAATTTTCAGGTTTATTGACGATGACTCAGACCCCAAATGACCGCCACCCCGATATTGAAATCTACGTCAAACAACGCTCGGTGAAGACGCTCACCGATTGGCTGGCATCTATTTTTGAGCAGCTTGAGAGCACCGATACACGCGGGCATACACATCGCTTCAATGCGACCTACCAAAACGTCACCATCCCGGTGACGATAATCGAGCGGGCCGCCAAAGAGTTCAGCAGCATCTGGTTTGATTCCGCCCAAACTCCTTGGCCACAAGACCTCGACTGCGCCCGCCAAGCCCAACAGCAGCTAAACACCGAGGTGCGCTGCATCGCATCAGGCTGGAAGGAGGGAGACGAACCCGACGAGTGGTGGTCGATCACCACAGAGGGCGAATCCAGCATTTTATGGCAAAACTAAAACAGCGCTAGCAGCGCTGCTAAAAGCGTTAGCGAGGCCGCCGAGACTAGGCAAAAACGACCGAAAAAGCGCAGCTTATAGGTA
>SDWN01000755.1 GCA_004195305.1 Neptunomonas sp.
GTGTTGGTGATCGTCCTGTTGAACCTGAGCGCCGTGGCGATTCGAAATCGCCTTCGGGAAAAATACAAAGCGCTTGAACACTGATTGAGTTGATATAACAATGGCAACGATTTTGACCCCGGAAACGCTCGACCATGAAGCCCCTGGTGGGCAGGAACTTACTCGCTTCGATCACGAGCGGCGTGAGAAAAAAAGTCACGGCATCGATATTCGCTCGATCAGCCGCAACTCCAACCAGCTAGACCTGTCGCAGGAGACGATTGCGCTGCAGGTCCGGGATCTGAGCCTGTATTACGGCGCCAAGCAGGCGCTGAATGGGATCAGCATGGATATCCCAAAGAACCGGGTCACCGCCTTTATCGGCCCCAGTGGTTGCGGTAAATCCACGCTGTTGCGTTGTTTCAACCGGATGAACGATCTGGTCGACTTCTGTCGTATCGAAGGCCAGGTGTTGCTGGATGACGCCAATATTTATGAGCGCGATGTCGAAGTTGCGGAGCTGCGTCGCCGTGTCGGTATGGTGTTCCAGAAACCCAATCCGTTTCCTAAAACCATCTATGAGAATGTGGCTTACGGGCTGCGTATTCATGGCGTTAAAAAGAAGCGTTTGCTGGATGAGACGGTGGAATGGGCGTTGCGCTCGGCAGCGTTGTGGGATGAGGTTAAAGATCGCCTGCACGAAAGTGCATTGGGGATGTCTGGTGGTCAGCAGCAGCGTCTGGTCATTGCGCGTACCATCGCGGTCAAGCCGGAAGTGTTACTGTTGGATGAGCCTGCCTCGGCGCTGGATCCTATCTCCACCCTGAAGATCGAAGAGTTGATCCACGAATTGAAGAGGGATTTCAGCATTGTAATTGTCACCCACAACATGCAGCAGGCGGCACGGGTATCCGACTACACCGCGTTTATGTACATGGGTGACCTGATCGAGTTCGGTGCGACTGATGCGCTGTTTACCACGCCGCAGACGAAGCAGACCGAGGACTATATAACAGGACGTTACGGCTAAGAGTCGAAAATACCATAGCGCGCCCAGACTCTTTTTATAAGGTAAGAAAAACATGGCTTTCAATAAAGACGCACATACTGATCACATCTCGCAACAGTTCAATGCGGAGCTGGAGGCGATCAAGAGCCACCTGATGACCATGGGGGGTATTGCCGAGACCCAGCTTAATCAAGCCTTGGATGCGCTGGTTGATGGCGATGTGGAGCTGGCTCAGCGTGCGCTCAAGGCCGATGAGCAGGTCAACGCCTGGGATGTAGAGATCGAGGAGCAGTGCACCCGGATCATCGCCCGCCGCCAACCTGCAGCCAGCGATCTGCGCATGATCGTGGCGATCAGTCGTGCGGTCAACGATCTGGAGCGGATCGGCGATGAGTCCGCGGGTATCGCCAAGCATGCGATTGCACTGGCTGACGAAGGTGAGTCACCGCGAGGTTACAATGAGATTCGCCAAATCGGTAGTCTGATTCGGGAGATGGTGTCGGAGACCTTGACCGCGTTTGCCCGCTACGATATCGATATGGCCTATAAGGTCGTGAAGAAGGATCGCGATGTAGACGACGCCTATAAAACCGCGATGCGCTCGCTGATCACTTATATGATGGAAGACCCACGTAGCATCAGTCGGGTGTTAAATGTGATCTGGGTATTGCGCAGTCTGGAACGGATCGGCGATCTGAGCCGTAATATCAGTCAGCACCTGATCTATCTGGTGAAGGGCGTCAACGTCAGTCATTGCAGTCTGAAAGAGATTAAGCAGACCATTAAGGGTTGACGCAGGGGGCGAGAGAGGTGTCCGGCATCGCGACCTGCCGTTACATCTCTACGACAAAAAAGGAGCCCTTTGCGGCTCCTTTTTTGTCGTAGGCATAAACTGACAGTGATTAGCTGTTGACCGCGTCCTTGAGAGCTTTGCCGGGCTTGAAGCCAACGTTATTGGCGGCAGCGATCTCTATTGCGGCACCGGTCTGGGGGTTGCGACCCTGACGGGCGGCACGGTGACGTTGTTCAAAGGTACCAAAGCCGATCAAGCTGACCGAATCACCGCGTGACAGAGCATCGGTGATGCTGTCGGTGATGGCGTTCAGCGCTGCTTGCGCTTCAGTTTTGGTTAGCCCTGCTTGCTCGGCGATCTGGGCGATCAGTTCAGCTTTCTGCATATCTACTCCTGAGTGTTCCTTTTAAGGGATAGGGTCATTAAATCAGGCACTTTTGCCAAAGGCAACGCTAAATTGGGTCTATGCGCGCCGGAATCTTGAAAGCAGGCTCAGGATCAAGCATCCTCTGCGCCTCAGTCACGTTTGTAACCCTAAGAAGGCCCGCTTTGATTGTCCTCAATAGCCTCTCTCGACAGCATTTGGCGGTACGTTGGCGCAGCTATCGACGCGTTCCTGGTCGCGTACTGCCGAGTCATTGGCTGCTCGATAGCGGCTCGCTGACGGCAAGGCTGGTGGCGCTGTCGGGCGGTGATTTTCGGGTGGAGGTGGTGGCGCAGGGGTGGCAGCGGCCCAATATCTCCGAGGCCAGGGCGCTACAGATCGACCCCCGCCTGAAGGTGCTGGTGCGTGAAGTACGCTTGCTCGGCCGTGGCCAGGTCTGGGTGCATGCGCGAAGCCTGATCCCTGCGACCACATTGACCGGACGACATCGTAAGCTGGCAACCCTGGGAAGCCGTCCCCTGGGAGAGGTCTTGTTTAGCGATCCGGGGATGCAGCGAGGTGCGATCGAAACCGCTCGGGTGCCGCTCTATTCGCCGGCTAGCCGAGCCTGGGCACGGCGCTCGGTGTTTTTTCTTGATCATAAGCCATTGTTGGTCAGCGAAGTTTTTCTCCCGCAGTTGCTGCAGCTACAATAGCGGCATTAAAAGTGCCGCCAAGCGGCGGTTGTCATTGTTACGGATCGAATTAGCTATGCGTATTTCTCTCTCCGCCATTGATCGGAATAAGCTGTCGGGGTTCATTCAGTTGATGCGACTGGATAAACCGGTCGGTATCTATCTGCTGCTGTGGCCGACGCTCTGGGCTCTGTGGGTCGCGGCCCAAGGGGTGCCGGACTGGGACCTGCTGCTGATCTTTGTGCTGGGGGTGGTGTTGATGCGCTCTGCAGGCTGCGTGATCAATGATTTTGCCGACCGTGATCTGGATGGTCATGTCGAGCGGACCCGCAATCGCCCCCTGCCCTCGGGTCGGGTCAGCAGCCGTGAAGCGCTGGTGTTGTTCGTCAGTCTCTGCCTGCTGGCGTTTGGGCTGGTACTGTTTACGGATACTCAGACGATCCTGCTGTCGTTCGGGGGCGCGGCGTTGGCTGCGCTCTATCCGTTTATGAAGCGCTACACCTACTTTCCGCAGGTGGTGCTCGGCGCGGCGTTTTCCTGGGGCATTGTGATGGCCTTCAGTGCCCAGACGGGAGAGGTGCCCAAGCAGGCCTGGCTGATCTATTTTATCAATGTGATCTGGACGGTTGCCTACGATACCCTGTATGCGATGACCGATCGAGAAGATGACCTTAAGATCGGCATAAAATCGACCGCCGTACTGTTCGCAGAGGGCGACAAGCTCGCCGTGGGCGGGTTGCAGTTGCTGGTGCTGGCGGGGCTGTTATTACTCGGTGGACAGCTCTCGTTGGGGCTGAGCTATTACCTGGGTGTGGCTGCGGCGGGTGGGCTGTTTGGTTACCAGCAGTATTTGATTCGTAACCGTGACCCCAAAGCCTGTTTCGAGGCGTTTCTTAACAATCACTGGGCGGGAAGTCTGGTGTTTGCGGGTCTATTTTTGGATTACTTGCTGATGGGCTAGCCGTTGTAACATGAATGTCATAATTAACGGTTGTAATCTAGTGATGATGATCACTGGGGAGAGTTAAGCCGATGTCGTTCAAACGTGTACTTATCGTCGATGATGAAGCACCGATCCGAGAGATGCTGACATTGGCGCTGGAGATGGCCGGCTATCAATGCCAGGACGCGGATAGCGCCCAGGCGGCGATGGCGCTGGTGGTGGATAATCGCCCGGACCTGATTTTGTTGGATTGGATGATGCCCGGTATCAGTGGTATCGAACTGGCTCGGCGTTTGAAAAAAGACAGTCTGACCGCCACTATTCCGATTATCATGTTGACCGCCAAGGGCGATGAGAACAACAAGATTTTGGGGCTGGAAGCCGGTGCCGATGATTATATTACCAAGCCTTTCTCGCCGCGTGAGTTGATGGCACGGCTTAAGGCAGTGCTGCGTCGGACTTCACCTGAAGGCGAAGGGAGTGCCGTTGAGGTTAACGGACTGACGATGGACCCCATTTCGCACCGGGTCTCTGTTGCAGGTGAACCGTTGGAGATGGGGCCGACCGAGTTTAAACTGCTGAATTTTTTCATGACCCATCAGGACCGGGCTTTTTCTCGCGGCCAGTTACTCGATTATGTCTGGGGTGGTAATGTCTACGTCGAAGAACGTACCGTGGATGTACATATTCGCCGCTTGCGTAAGGCTCTGGGTGAACATCATGCCCCGCTGGTGCAAACGGTGCGCGGCATGGGCTATCGCTTCTCCAGCCAATACCAGTAGAACTCTTTTTCTAGCCACAGGGAGCGCTAACGGGTGCAGCATCCAGTTAAATCTCAATTCAAGCACCAGCTAGCGCTGCTGGGGTTGGCCTCGATGCTTGGTTGGGCGCTGGGGGCGATTGCCTGGTCGTTGGTGCTAGCGCTGGCAGGGATGCTGCTGTGGCATAGCTGGCAGCTGCACCGGCTGCGTGTCTGGTTGCGCAAGAGCGACCATCGTACGGTGCCGGAAAGCCGGGGTGTCTGGGGCGATCTGTTTGACGATCTGCACCGGCTGCTAAACCGTCACCGTAAGGCGGAAGACAAGCTGCGTCAGGTGATAGGTCGGGTCCAGAAATCTACCTCGGCGCTCCAGGATGCGGTGGTTATGCTCGACTCCAGCGGTGACCTGGAATGGTGGAATCGGTCTGCGCGGCGGTTGCTGGGGCTGCGCCGCCCCGACGATGTGGGCGAACCGCTCACCAACCTGATCCGTGATCCGCGCTTTCTGCGCTATCTTGAGCGGCGTGAGTTTGCTGAGCCGCTGGAGCTTCCATCCCCGATCAACAAGCGCCTTCAGTTGCAGTTCACAGTGACCGAGTTCGGTCAATCCGACCGGTTGATGATTATTCGTGATGTGACCCGGTTAAAGCAGTTGGAGCGGATGCGGCGTGATTTTGTTGGCAACGCCTCGCACGAACTGCGTACCCCGTTGACCGTAATACGAGGCTATCTGGAAACCCTGCAAGATCAATTCGGCGGCCAGCAACCCCGATTGCTGCGTGCGTTGCAGCAGATGGAGGGCCAGGCAAAGCGAATGGGTAACTTGGTCACCGATATGCTGATGCTATCGCGGCTCGAAACCACCGATAGGCCGATGGACGAACTGCCGATCGACATCGGCCGGCTGTTGCGCGAGGTGTTTGAGGATGCCTCGGCTCTGGCTCCGGATAAGGAGCTCCAGCTCCAGCTCGAGATCGATGAGCGCTACCTGCTGCTGGGACAGGAGAGAGAGCTGCTCAGCGCGTTTACCAATCTGGCAACGAACGCTGTTAAGTACACCCCGTCTAAGGGGCGGGTCAATATCCGTTGGCAGGTCGATGCCCTGGGCGGTCAATACGAGGTGTGCGATACCGGTGTCGGTATCGAGGCGCATCACCTGGAGCGGCTGGCCGAACGTTTTTACCGGGTGGATAATGGCCGTTCCAGTGCACAGGGCGGCACCGGATTAGGGCTGGCGATTGTTAAGCATGTGATGATTCGGCACGGTGGAATGTTGGAAGTAGACAGCAATCCGGGCAAGGGTAGCTGTTTTCGTTGCCATTTTCCCGCTAAGTTGATGCAACTCAAGCGCACTGACTCCACCGAAAGTGCGCTGTTGATAGAGTCTTAGTTGACGATCTTGGCTGGCTGCTGCAGGTCCTGGTTGTCGGCGTACTCGTCGATCCAGAATAACGTCGCCCCAATGACTGCGGCAGGCATAACCAGCAGATTCAGCAGCGGCACCAGCATCGCCAGCGACACCAGCCCCCCGAAACCCAGTGCGCTCAGGCGTTGTTGCTTGAGCAGACGTTTCATCTCTCCGAACTTAATCCGGTTGTTATCCATCGGGTAGTCGCAGAACTGAATCGCCATCATCCAGGCTCCGAACAGAAACCAGAGTAGCGGGCCGATCAGTGGCACAAAAGAGAGCAGTAGCAACAAGACCAGGCGGGGCAGGTAGTAGGTCCATTTCGCTGTCTCACGCAGCAGCGCATGGGGGACCGAGGCCAGCAACCCCTTCCAACCGTCATCATTTATTGTGACACCGCGTTGACGTTGTTCGACCCGCTCCGAGAGTAGGCCGTTAAAGGGGGCGGCGATAAAATTGGCGAACAGGGCAAAGCTGAAATAGACCCCGACCATCACCAGCAGGGCGAACAGCGGCCACAGCAGCCAATCAAGAAACCCCAGCCAGCCCGGAATCAGACCCAGCCAATAGTCAATCCAGCCGGAAAAATACTGGCTGAGCAGGTAGATGGCGACTGAAAATAACAGACTGTTGATTAGCAGAGGGACGATGATGAACGGACGTAAATCCGGCTCGCCGAGCATTTTTAGGCCACGCAGCAGATACTGCGATCCGCGAATAGGGTTTCCTGCCATAGGGCTCTCCGATTGTAGAGCCCGGTATGCCCTGATCGGTCAGGGCCGCTGCGGCTCGTTAGGCGACTATCCAAGCGTTGCCAAAACGCAGCATGATACCCATGAACATCACTATGAAGCCAATCCGATTGATGATGAACTCACGATGGTTCAGAGCCATCTCTGCCTGCCAGAAGCAGAGAACGGCCTTGTAGTGGCTGGTGCGCTTTAGGTACAGGAACATAGAGAAGACGAGTACCGAAAAGCCTATCGATAACAGGGCTGTTTCCAAAATTTCTAGAATCATGAGCTATTCTCCGCCGGTAAATTATTATTGTTTGTCGCGCAATAGGGCGATATTAACCAAAACTGAGCACCGATAACATGGGACGATGGGCGCATGGGCTGCTGCATGGCGTTCTGTCATTCGGGCCGTTGAGCGGGTCTAATCAGGGGCTGAATTTAACCTTGTATGTTGGGGGGGAGTTAAGGTGATGCTAGCGATACAGCTATTCGGGCCGTTGAGCGGGTCTAATCAGGGGCTGAATTTTAACTATTTG
>SDWN01000034.1 GCA_004195305.1 Neptunomonas sp.
AGATGTGTATAAGAGACAGCCAGCCACGCCTTCACCACCAAGGCCTGCTCACCGTTTAATGCTCACTGGACCTACGATGTAGTCTCCCTGGCTAACGGCACGGTTAAACCGATGGTACAAGGCGGCAAGAAAAAGTGGTTCTTCATCACCGCTGACTATGCCTTCGGTCACGCGCTGGAAAAAGTTGCCACCGGCGTTATCAAGGATAACGGTGGTGAAGTGGTAGGTGGCGTGCGTGCACCCCTGGGCACCACCGACTTCTCCTCTTACATCCTTCAGGCACAATCTTCAGGCGCAGATGTTATCGCCCTGGCTAACGCCGGTACCGACATGGTCAACGCCCTTAAGACCGCAGCAGAATTCGGTGTCACCGAGACCACCGATGTTGCCGGCCTGCTGGTTTTCACACCTAACGCTCAGGCACTCGACCCTGAAATCGCGGGCGGCATGAAGCTGACCACCGGTTTCTACTGGGATATGGATGATCAGACCCGCGCCTGGTCCAAGCGTTATAGTGCGCGTATGGATGGAAAGATCCCTGCCATGCCACACGCCGGTGCTTACTCCTCAACCATGCACTACCTCAAAGCGGTAGAAGCAGCCGGTACCGATGAGTCCAAAGCCGTTATGGCCAAGATGAAAGAGATGCCGGTCGAAGACTTCTTCTCGCGCAATGGCTACCTACGTAAAGATGGACGCATGGTGCATGACATGCTCCAGGTACGGATCAAGACCGCGGCTGAGCGTAAAGACAAAAACGACATCTTTGCTATTGAGAAAGTCATCAAAGGCGACGATGCCTTTATGAAGATGGCAGATGGCGGCTGCGAGTTCGCACTGGCCAAATAAGACCTGCGGTAACAAGAACCGCTACGGTTCTTGTTACCCTCCCGCGCCCTGTTAAAGGTAAACGCGGAAACACAGAGGACCGAGAGGCATTGCGCTGCGTCGTTAATGAACACTAGAGCGACAACAATGCCGCCTCATCCTGGCTTTCTCCTGCGGGTGAAAGCTTAATTACCCAAGAATAAAAAAAGGAAGCGTTCTGCTTCCGTCTGAAAACCCTTCAGGTGTGGTTATGGCGACTCTTTTCGATATCAACCTTTTCGCTCTGTTCGGCCAATTGCTGATCGGGCTGATCAATGGTTCCTTTTATGCGCTGCTGGCCCTGGGCCTGGCGATCATCTTCGGGCTGCTCAAAATCATCAACTTCTCCCAAGGCGCGCTCTATATGCTCGGTGCCTTCGCTGCCTGGATGGGGATGCAATACCTGGGAATCAGTTACTGGTGGTCGTTACTGCTGGTACCGATCGCTGTCGCGGTGATAGGTATTATTATGGAACGGTTTTTGGTCCGCCCCATCGCTGGCGAAGACCATCTCTACAGTTTGCTACTGACCTTCGGCATCGCCCTGGTGCTACAGGGACTCTTCACCCACTGGTATGGCTCCTCAGGTCTGTCCTACCCCATCCCGGCTGAGCTCAAAGGCGGTACCCGGCTGCCATTTATGTACCTGCCTAACTATCGCGCCTGGATCATCGTCTGTTCGCTGCTGGTCTGCACCGGCACTTGGTTCATGATTGAAAAAACCAAGCTCGGCGCTTACCTGCGTGCCGGTACCGAAAATCCGCAACTGATGCAGGCCTTTGGCATCAACGTGCCGCTGATCGTCACCCTGACCTTCGGTTTCGGCGTGGGCCTGGCGGGACTGGCCGGGGTGCTGGCGGCCCCCGTCTATTCGGTCTCACCCGAGATGGGATCGAGTATATTAATCGTGGTATTCGCCATCGTCGTTATCGGCGGCATGGGATCCATCGGTGGCGCCATCATTACCGGACTGGGGATGGGCGTCGTCGAAGGCCTGACCAAGTATTTCTACCCAGAAGCCTCCAATACCGTAATTTTCCTGGTGATGGTCATCGTTCTGCTGGTCAAGCCTGCCGGCCTGTTTGGTAAAGAAGCGTAACCGTCAACAGCTGCGTTAATCGTCATTTGAAAAGATTTAAAAGACCTGAGGTCGCTAATTATGAAAAACATGAAACTCAACCTGGTATTGCTGGGCTTGGCGCTAGTCGCCCCCTTAGCTATCTACCCGGTATTCCTGATGAAGGTGTTGTGCTTTGCGCTGTTCGCCTGCGCCTTTAACCTGCTGCTGGGTTTTGCCGGACTGCTCTCCTTCGGTCACGCTGTGTTTCTCGGCAGTGGCGCCTACGTTACTGGTTATCTAATGCTTAGCGTCGACGGACTCACCCCGGAAGTCGGCATCCTGGCCGGGGTCGCGGTTTCGGCCCTGATCGGTTTTATCTACGGCAAACTGGCGATCAAGCGTGAAGGGATCTACTTTGCGATGGTCACCCTGGCGCTGGCGCAACTGGCGTTTTTCTTCTTCTTACAGGCGCCGTTTACCGGCGGTGAAGATGGTATTCAGGGAATTCCACGCGGCAAACTGTTCGGCCTGATTGACCTGTCCGACAACCTCAATATGTACTACTTTGTACTGGCGATCTTTATCGGCGGTTTCGTGCTGATTTATCGTACCGTGCACAGCCCCTTCGGCCAGGTGATGAAAGCGATCCGCGAAAACGAGCCACGCGCCATCTCTCTGGGTTACAAGGTCAATCAATACAAACTGATGACCTTTGTTCTCTCCGCAACGCTGGCAGGCCTTGCCGGCTCGACCAAAGCACTGGTATTTCAGCTGGCCTCGCTCACCGATGTGCACTGGTTTATGTCCGGTGAAGTCGTACTGATGACGCTGCTCGGCGGCATGGGCACCATCTGGGGCCCGGTACTCGGGGCGGGCACTATCGTGAGCCTGCAGAACTTTCTGGCCGCAGGTCCGCTGGGCAGTTACGTCCATGTGATCATGGGGCTGGTGTTTATCGTCTGCGTACTGGCATTCCGCAACGGCCTGGTGGGGGAGTTGCAAAAACTGGTTAAACGTAATTTCTAAAGCTAATTTAGCGCATTCTTAATAATACGCTAAGGGAAACTCTTGAACCGAACCGGACCGGAGCAGCAACGATGAGCCACGCCTCAAGCCAGAAATTAACGGCCCTGGAGCTCCGTATCCCGGCTCGGGAGCAACTCGACGCGCCGACCCAACGCTACTTCGACACCTGTCAGGAGAAGCTGGGAATGGTACCCAACGTGCTCCAGGCGTACAGCCAGAACCCTAAGCAACTGGACGCCTTTTCCAATTTCTACAACTGTCTGATGTTTGGCGAATCGGGTTTGTCACCCCTCGAACGGGAGATGATCGCGGTCGTGGTGTCCTCGGTCAATCACTGTTTTTACTGCCTCAGCGCCCACGGTTCGGCAGTGCGTCAGTACAGCGGTGATCCGATCCTCGGCGAGCAACTGGTGATGAATTACAGGGCCGCCGAGTTAGCACCACGGCAACGGGCGATGCTGGATTTTGCCGACAAACTGACCCGTCAGCCAGATCAGATCATCGAGACCGATCGGCAAGCACTGCGTGACGCTGGCTTCAGCGATGCCGATATCTGGGACATCGCCAACATCACCGGCTTTTACAACATGACCAACCGGGTTGCAAGCGCCGTAGAAATGGCACCCAATCCGCAGTACCACAGCCTGTTCCGAGCCCCTGCTGTTGCCGGTAGCTGTTAATAGTCCTGATTTTCACTAACCGATGAACCTCTCAAGGTACAGAACATGAGCCAACCCAGCGTTTCCAACACAACCATTGCCACCAGCTACACCAGCGCCACCACCGCTACACCGTTGTTAGGTGAAACCATCGGCGATATGTTCGATCGCATTGCCAACCAATACGCCGACAACGATGCCCTGATCTCTATCCATCAGGGGATTCGCTGGAATTACCGCGAACTGCAGCAACAGGTTCATACCTGCGCCAAAGCGCTAATGGCGATCGGCGTCAGCACCGGTGACCGGGTCGGTATCTGGTCACCCAACATGGCCGAATGGTGCGTGACCCAGTTTGCCACCGCCAAGATCGGTGCGATTCTAGTCAACATCAATCCCGCTTATCGCCCGCACGAACTGGAATACGCGCTAAACCAATCGGAATGTAGCTTTCTGATCTCCGCTGACAAGTTTAAAAGCTCCAACTACACCGAGATGCTCAACCAGATGGTTCCCGAACTCAAGGACTCGGTACCCTGTCAACTGATCTCACCAGCACTGCCGCATATGAAAGGGCTTATCACCCTGTCCGAGACCCCGGTACCCGGGATGCTGAGCTGGCAGCAACTGCAGCAAAAGGGCGTTCAGATTGATGATCAGGCACTGGCCGAGCGCCAGTCACAACTGCAATTTGATGACCCGATCAATATCCAATACACCAGCGGCACGACCGGATTTCCCAAGGGTGCCACCCTGAGCCATCACAATATTCTCAACAACGGCTTCTTTGTTACCGAAAGCCAGCGCTTTACCGATCAGGACCGGATGGTGATCCCGGTACCGTTATATCATTGCTTTGGTATGGTGATGGGCAACCTTGGCTGTGTCAGCCACGGGGCCACAATGATCTACCCCAACGATGCGTTCGACCCAGAATCCGTGCTCAAGACCGTCGCTGAAGAGCGCGCTACCGCACTCTACGGTGTACCCACGATGTTCATCGCCATCCTGGAGCACCCAAAGTTCGCCGAGTATGACCTCGGATCGCTGCGTACCGGTGTCATGGCAGGCTCCACCTGCCCGATCGAGGTAATGAAGCAGGTGATCGACAAGATGCATATGTCCGAGGTTCAGATCGCCTACGGCATGACTGAAACCAGCCCGGTCAGCACCCAGACCAGTGCCGATGCACCCCTACAGAAACGCGTCAGCACCGTCGGCCTGACCCAGCCGCACCTGGAATCCAAAATCATCAATGCACAGGGCAAAATTGTGCCGCGTGGAGAGGTGGGTGAGCTCTGTACCCGTGGTTACAGTGTCATGCTGGGGTACTGGAAAAATGAAGACGCGACCCTCAAGGCGATCGACAGCAACGGCTGGATGCACACCGAAGACCTGGCAACGATGGATGAAGAGGGTTATATCAACATCATCGGCCGCAGTAAAGATATGGTCATCCGCGGCGGCGAGAATGTTTATCCGCGCGAAATCGAAGAGTTTCTCTATACCCACCCGCTGGTCTCCGATGCACAGGTCACCGGCGTGCCCGATCCAAAATTCGGCGAAGAACTGGTTGCCTGGGTCATCCTCAAGCCCGGTGAAACCCTGACCGAAGATGAGCTTCGCGCTTTCTGTCGCGACAAGATCGCCTACTTCAAAGTACCGCGTTATATCAAATTCACCGACGCCTTCCCGATGACCGTCACCGGCAAAATCCAGAAGTTCAAGATGCGCGAAACCAGCATCGAAGAACTCGGGTTGAATAAGTAACAGTTACCAATCGCATCAAAACGATCGATTACGAACAATCGATTACGAACAATCGCTTACGAACAATAGGTAAGATAATGACACGACCCACCCATCAAACTTACATCGACCAGTTCGACGTTGCCCAGATCGAATCACAGTTTATCGGCAACCTCAGCGCAGATCCTGCCGACGGCTTAAACGTCTGTGAAGAGATCTGTGATCGTCATGCCAACGGCGATAAGATCGGGCTGCGTTACCTGCGCGTTGATGGCAGCAGCGGCGAACTGAGCTTTGCCGAGCTGCAGCGCCGCTCGGCCCAGTTCGCCAACTTCCTCAGCAGCCAGGGGATCGGCAAAGGTGACCGCGTCGCCTGCCTGCTGCCGCGCACGCCCGAACTGCTGATAGCCGTACTGGGCACCTTGCGTGCTGGCGCGGTCTACCAACCCCTGTTTACCGCATTTGGCTCCGGCGCCATTGAGTATCGCGTCGGTCAGGCACAATCAAAACTGATCGTCACCAACCCCGAGCAGTGGCCTAAACTAGCCGATGTTAAAGATTGCCCCATGACGCTATTGGTGGCTGATGCCCAGGATCCCCTGGCAGACGATGCAGATTTTATCTACAGCGCCGCGGTCGAATCCCAATCGGATCAGTTCACCCCGGTCAAAATCGGTAAGGACGATCCCTTCCTGCAGATGTTCACCTCTGGCACCACCGGCAAGTCCAAAGGCGTGGCGGTCCCTGCCCGGGCGCTGATCCCGTTCTGGAACTACATGGAACTGGCCATCGGCCTGCGTGAGGATGATCGTTACTGGAACGTCGCCGATCCGGGCTGGGCCTACGGTCTCTATTACGCCGTCGTCGGACCGCTGCTGCTGGGCTGCACTACCCACTTCAACGAAGCCGGTTTTACGGCTGATAACACCTATGCGTTTCTGCAAAACTTCCGTATCACCAATCTGGCCGCAGCACCCACGGCCTACCGCTTGTTGATGGCCAACGAGCAGCAGCGTGCCGATTACGATATCAATCTGCGCGTCGCCAGCAGTGCCGGCGAGCCGCTTAACCCGGAAGTGATCAGTTGGATGCAACGGGTGTTCGACTGTCTGGTAACCGACCATTACGGCCAAACCGAAACGGGTATGACCTCCTGTAACTTCCACGCTCTGGAACACCCCGAGCGCACCGCCTGCATGGGTTACCCGCTGCCGGGTTACCGACTGGTGGCACTGGATGACAACTTTAATGAAGTCGCTTCTGGAGAGACCGGCCAGCTAGCGGTCGATTTAACCCAATCCCCGCAGTTTTTCTTCCAGGGTTATAGCTGGAGTGATAAAAACCCCTACCAGGGTAACTACTACCTGACCGGCGACATGGTGATCAGCAACGGCGATGGCTCGCACTCCTATACCGGCCGCGATGACGACATCATCACCTCGGCTGGCTACCGGATCGGACCGGCAGACGTCGAGAACACCCTGCTGGAGCATGCGGCGGTCACCGAAAGCGCCGTGGTCGCCAAGCCCGACGCCAAGCGCGGCTCAATCGTCAAGGCGTTCGTGGTGATCCGTCCCGAGCTGGACCCCACGCCTACTCTGGCCGAAGAGCTGCAGCTATTCGTGCGCAAGCGCCTGTCGACCCATTCGTTCCCTCGCGAGATCGAATTTGTCAGCGACCTGCCCAAAACCCCCAGCGGCAAGCTGCAACGCTTCCTGCTACGCCAGCAGGAAGAACAGGGACAGACTGAAAAGGTCTAAGCCCTGC
>SDWN01000036.1 GCA_004195305.1 Neptunomonas sp.
TCTGGAATTGGATCTTGTTTTTCATGATGCAGCCCTCGCTCACACCGGTTACTTCAAATATAGGCACTGAGAGCTGGCTGAGCTTTGTGGGTAATCAGGAGGGTTCAAGTGCTGCGTCTTGATTGATGCGGTTCGCTAGAATAGATCGGCAGCATCATGGCTGAGCTTTGTGAGTAATCAGGTGGGGCGATGTTTATTGGATCGCCCCTGTCACTAACAGCGCCGCTAACGTCCACATCATCAAACACACCAATCCATCCAGGACCCGCCAGGCGATGGGCTTGCGAAACAGCGGCGCCAGCCAGCGCGCGCCCAGACTCAGTGAAAAGAACCAAACACATGAGAACAGGGACGCTCCGGCTCCAAACCAGAAACGCTCATGCTCGGGATAACGACCGCCGATACTGCCGAGCAGTACCAGGGTATCGAGATAGACATGCGGATTTAGCAGGCTTAACGCCAGGGTTGTAAGCAGCGCAGAACGTAGCGAGCGCAGGCCGCCACGCTGTACCTCGAGCGTGGCTGATGTAAGGGCTGAGTACAGGGCTTTAGCACCGTACCCCAGCAGGAACAGCACGCCACCCCAAGTCACCAGGCTGAGGAGCTGCGGGGAATCGCTGATCAACATGCCCATCCCGGCAATACCCAGCACAATTAACAGGGTATCGATCAAGCTGCAGACCCCTGCAATCGTCCAGTGGTATTCGCGGCGCACCCCCTGGCTTAATACAAATACATTCTGTGCCCCGATCGCCATGATCAGCCCGGCGCTGGTGGCCAGGCCAGTTAAAAAGGGCGTGTGTAATGCAACCAGGTTTGCGGTCATCGGTATTACTCAGTGATTAGTGCAAGAGCGCAAAGGGTAGGCAATCGCAATTAGTAAGTAAAACTAATAATATTTAAGGCGTATTAGATTATTTAATAACAGTTTAATGAGATCCCTGATGATCGATCACCGTCAACTACAGGCATTCGGTAGCGTGATTGAAGCCCAGAGCTTCGATAAAGCCGCGCGCCGATTACACCTAACCCAGTCGGCCGTCTCGCAGCGGGTTAAGCAGCTCGAAGAGTCACTCGGTCAGTTATTGATCATTCGTACTCAGCCGTTACGCCCGACCCCCGCCGGACAACAACTGCTGCGCTATTACCGGCAGATAACCCTGCTGCAGAGCGATCTGCTTGAAAGCCTGGGTGACGCCCAGGTTCAGGGCTTTACTAAACTGGCCATCGGCGTCAATGCCGACAGTCTGTCCAGCTGGTTCATGGATGCGATCACGCCGCTGCTCAAAGAACGCCAACTGCTGCTGGAACTGAGGGTTGATGATCAGGATCAGACCCAGCATTTTCTGCGCCAGGGTGAAGTCATCGGTTGCATCAGTGGCAGTGATCAGTCGGTGCAGGGTGTTAACTGCATCCCTCTCGGCAGGGTTTGTTACCGGGCACTGGCAACGGCAGAATTTAAACAGCACTACTTTCCAAACGGAGTGGAGCCAGGAGGATTCAAGCAATCCCCTGCGGTCGAATTTAACCCGAAGGATGAACTACAGGATCGGTACCTGAAGACATTTTTTAGCATCGAAGGCGATTACCCGCGCCACCAGGTTCCCTCGCCGCAAGCTTTCGTTGACCTGATCCAGCGTGGTTACGCATGGGGCATGGTGCCGGATCAGCAAGGCCTGCCGCTGCTTGAAGGAGGGCAGCTACAGGAGCTCAGCCCTGGCGACTACATTCAGGTGCCGCTGTTTTGGCACTCATGGAACCTGGCGACCGACGCCAGCCGCCAATTAACCGATTGTTTGCTGAGCTACTGCCGCACCCATTTGGAATCGATAGAGTAGCGCCTGCAGGTTTTGTAGGTCGGGCTTCAGCCCGGGGAGGAAATGTTCATTGCTGTACTCCTGTTGTTGCTGAGTACAGCCGGTATTGGATTACTTGGGGAAATCCGTCTACGTTTAGAGTATCGGTAGGGAGAGGTTGTCTTCTCGCGACTGCGAATTGCTGTAATCCCCTTAAATTGTCATTGTCAGCGCACCGTATCTTGTGACGCACAGGCGTTAGCGATGTTTTCAATTCTGCTTGGGCAGGGGGGGATCATGAACAAAAAAATAATAGTTTGTTGTGATGGGACTTGGAACGAACCAGAAACCAAAACAGATTCCAGGCAGAATCCGACCAACGTTGTGAAAATAATGAGGGCATTGCGGCCCCGTGACGCCAACGGTATGGCGCAAGTCGTTTATTATCGCAAAGGCGTCGGCAATGTAAACGTGCTGGATCGAATAGCCGGAGGCATGTTCGGCGTCGGCTTGTCTAATAATGTCCTCAGCGCCTATCGTTTTATCGTCAATAATTATGAAGAGGGTGATTCGCTGTACCTTTTCGGATTCAGTCGCGGGGCTTACACGGCGCGTGTGCTTGGCTCATTGATTGGATGCATTGGCCTGCTCGATAAGAATGATCTGGAGTTTATCCCCGCCGTGTATGCCTATTACCGGACGGTTCCTGATAAGCGCAATCAATCAAAACATGGTCCGCTAATCGCTCGATTAGATCGAAAACCCGCCAAGATCAAGTTTATAGGGGTCTGGGATACCGTGGGCGCTCTGGGGATACCGACGCCGATGCTGGGCTGGATCTCGCGAAAGCTTTGGGTTGGATTTCATAACACCGCTCTTGGCAGCTATGTCGAAAACGCTTTTCAAGCGTTGGCTATCGATGAAAGGCGGGGGCCTTTTACCCCGGACCTATGGAGTCAGGTTGAAAATGCCCCGGAGATTAGCCCCCTGAAGCCTGACGGCTGTAAACCCAATGTCATCCAGGTTTGGTTTGCTGGTGCGCATTCTAACGTCGGGGGTGGCTATCCGGACCAGGGCTTGTCAGATACCGCATTCGAGTGGATGTTAGGTCGTGCGAGGGAGTGTGGACTTGAATTTAATCAAAAATTTTTAGCCAATAAAGATCATTTTCATCCCAATAGCGCAGGTAAACTCACTGATTCATTAAGTCTATTTTACAAGTTAATGCGATTTGTCCGAGTGCCCGTATATAACCGCCCTGTAGGTCCAAACCAGCTCGACAAGACTAAGACCTGCCCCGGCCTAAACGAAATGCTACACGAGAGTGTGATCGCCCGAATGGAAGATTCCAACGTGATCGCCCGAATGCAAAAAGACGATGTACCCTATAATCCAGAACGCGTACTGGCGTCGATTCAGTCCAATATTTCGATATTCCACGAACACGACAGAGAATATGCGCGCGTCACTTTTGCGGACCCACAAGCCGCAACATCGCGTGGCGCGCTGCGCGGGAGTTGCCAAATTATCAACTTTTCTGATGCTGGCGCTAAAATACGCTGTGAAACCCCACCTCCGGTCGATGCCACGCTTGCGATCGAATCAGAGCAGCATGGAAGTCATACAGGTCATGTCATTTGGCAAAATGAACGTGAATTTGGCGTACAGTTTCAGTGATATAGGGTTATCTTGGATACGGTCAGGCTCCTAGCAGGTTGTTGAAAATCTACCTGCGTTGCCGATACGTCGTTTTTGCCTAGTCTCGGCGGCCTCGCTAACGCTTTTCAACAGCCTGCTAGTGTATCGGTACCATCCTGTCCGCGAGCGCCGCAGGTATCTGCACCCGCAGCCGCAGTCTGGCCGCTTCGTTGTAGATGATGCGGGGGTGTTCGACGGTTATCGGGGCCAGATGGGTGTGAAAGTCACTGTCTTGTAGTTGTCGCAGGCGGCGTGCTAGATGCCGTCCCATCGCATCAAAGTCCGGGGCTACGGCCAGCAGGGCGCCGTCCCGGACAAAGGTCTCGTTTGTGCCGATCACCCGATAGGGTGTCTGCCGGAGCGCGTCCATAATGAGCTTGGACTGGCTGATGATGTAGGAGTCGTTGGGCAGGTAGAGCGCGTCGATCGCAACCTCTGCTGAGCGCAGCCGGTTCAGCTGATTGGCCAGGCTTTCGGAGTTGGGCGCGACCCGCAGGATCTCCAGAGCGATCCCCATCTCGGCGCAAAGCAGCTCTAGCTCCTCCAGTTGTACCTGCGAATTCAACTCGCGGGCATTGAACAGGAAGCCGAGGCGGCGAATTTCGAACAGTTGGCGGGCAACCTCCAGCTGCAGTTGGGCGGGGATGGCATCGGTGGAGCCGGTCAGCGCAAGGCTTGTTGGCGTTGCCGGTTCAAGCCCTGCTTCGGCGGGGTTATGAACCATGCTGTAGAGCTGCGGCGTGCGCCCCCGGATGATGGTCTTGATCATCACCGAGGCGGTGGTGCCAAAACTGTAGACGAGGTCAAACTGGTCAAACCGGGGAGCCAACTTCCAAAGTTGCTCTGCGAGGCGGTCTCGGTCCTGATTGGCGTTGATGCGGGTGATCTCTACGGCGACCTGTTGCTGCCGCAGTTCATCCACAAAACCTTGCTCGGCGGCGGTCTCTCCGCGCCATAACACCATCAGCAGCTTGAGCGCTGGTTTTGGCGCTTGGCGCTCGGGCGAAGTGGACTCTTGCGCTTGGGGCGCTGGCGTCGGTGCTGATGTTGACGCCGCGCAAACGCAGAGGGGGAGCAGCAACAGAGTCAGCAGCATCCCGAGTCTTGGTCTGTTGCGCATGACCGTTACGCCTCCGCGGGTGATGCCGCGACCACGCAGACGATCATTACCTTGTCGGGCGCGTCGGCCAGTACGGTGATTGCTCCGCCCAGGCGCTGGGCCAGGGTAGCGCAGTAGGATCGACCGGCGCCCTCCCAGAGTGCTTGATGAGCGGGGTCGCAACTGGCCGGTCGCTGGGGCTGTTCACCCTCGATGCGCAACTCAAGCTGCTGCCGTTGTGGGAGATAGTCGAGATTAAGGCGCAGGTCCGGGCCGACATCGGCAGACAGGCAGTGATCCAGCAGCGCCAGCCACAGTTGCAGGCAGGCGCTGCCGGACAGGTTGAGCTGCTCGGGCAGTTCCGGATCGTAGCGGTAGTCGATCAGGCGGCGCTGCTGCCGGGCCAACGGCAACAGATCTTCGACCAGGGTGTCGATCAGCTGTCGGGGAGCGGTGGCTCGCGGCGTGCTTATCTCGGTAGTGAGCGGCGCGGTCTGCAGGAACAGGTTTTGCAGCCGCAGTTGGTTACAGTGCAGCTCCTGCAGCAAGTCGCGGGCCATGGGCGAGTGTTCGAGCTGACGTAATCGATCCAGCTGGTGGCGGTTGTGGTGCAGCAACTGCCCCAGCAGCGGTCTGCTCAGGTCCGGGCGGGTGTCCGCAAGCGGGACGGTGGCTGGCTGTTGACGCGACAGACAGATGTCGCGGTAGGAGCGTAGCGCAACGATCACCGATGTCAGCAAGCGAGACGCGGAGAGCTCTGACTTGCTGAGGTAGTCGTTAATATCGTACTTGAGAATGACGTCGGTTTCCGGTGCCAGCCCAGAGTGGCCCGTGCGCAGAATGATACGCATGTCCTGGTTGCCCAGCTCGCTGCGAATATAATCGACCAGGCGCAAGCCTTCGTCATCTGACTCCATCACCACATCCAGTAGCGCCAGACAGATGTCGGGTTGTTCGCTCAGCAGGGCACGCGCCTCGGCTCCGCTCATGGCGCTGATCAGTTCAACCGGTCGCTCCTCGAAGCGATAGCCCCGGAAAATCATCCGGGTAATGCCGTGGACGCCCTCTTCGTCGTCGACCACCAGAATGCGCCAGGGGGCTGGGATCTTCATGGATTACGTTACCTTAGCCTAGCAGCCTGTCGGACTTAACGCTGATCTACTGCGAGAAAGCCGACTTTGGCTATTTTTCGCCCTATTTTTTGGCTAATAGAACCACTATTAGCCTCAAAAGAGTTCAAAGACTGTCTCAAATCGGTCTTCCTCTCGCTACGACCGGTCAAGTCCGACAGACTGCTATCGTTATATTTATGCTGCTCATTCTATCCCGCAACAGCGGCTATTGCCTATTGGTTAGTACACGACTGTTAGCAACCGGCTTTAGCGAGGATCCGGGTGCTGCCGGTTTAACTGTGCCAGCTTGGCGTTGGCTCCCCAGGCTCGGTAATGGCCGCGCGCTTCCGCCAATAGCAGCCGGGCCTGGGTCAGTTGGCCACGGCGTTGGCAGTAAACACTGAAGCGCTCCAGGGTTAAGGCGCTCAAGGGGGGGATAGCGGCCTGTTCACAGGCGCGCAGGGCATGCTCGAACGCGGCCTCGCAAGGATTGCCGCTGAGCTGCTCCAGCTCGGCCGCTAACAACGCGGCCTGGGCACCGAACCCCTGCGGATTGAGTGTCGCCCAGTGCTGCAGCAGGGCCAGGTTGCTGTGCAGTCGCGGTAGCTGGAGTGGTTTGGCTGTGCCGCTTTGAGCGCCCAGTTCCGCTGCCATCAGGCTGGAGAACAGCAGGAGCTGGGTGTGGGCGTAGAGCCCGCTCAGGCGCGCACCAGCCTCCTCGACCTGCCGCAACAGCCCGGGCCAGTGGCTGCGCTGGTCCAGCAGGTAATGGACCGCGCATTGGGCGCACAGCGCCCAGGGTGAAGTGTGCGCGAGGGCTAGAGGTTCCAGGGCGGCGGGCTGGGCAAGGGTCAGCTGACGCACCAAAAAAGTGGCTGAGTCTGCCAGTGGCTGGCGCTCCGGACTCAGCGCTTGCTGCAGAAAGGCCTGTTCAGCGTCCACCGCGGTGTGCAATTGGGCCAAGGGTTCGGCGCTCAACCAGCGGCTGTTGAAAAGCGGCAGGGCGCAACGTTCGGCGATCTCCTGCTGACCGGCTTGGCGCGCCTGTACCACCAATTCATCCAGCTGGGCGATGCTCTGTGCCAGGGGGGCGATCCAGGGTGTAATCCGGGTTGCCCGGATCAACTGGGATTCGAATCGGTCGGACAGCGGGGGGCTCGAACCGGGCGCTGTATAAATATCGGCATTGCTATCAGCGTCAAGATCAGGGCTCAGATCAGGGCCTAGTCCAGAGTTACGATCAGCGTTCAGCGCCCAGGGCGGCAGTGCTTGGGCGCGATCGGGTTGCGCCAGCAGCTCCAGGTGTAACACCGCCAGCAGTACCGGGCGTAGCGGTTGGTCAGGGTCATGGAAAGGATCATCATCATGGCCGAGCAGGGCTAGGCTGGCTAGCGCACCCAGATACAGCAGCGGATCGAGTTGTCCCTCGGCGATCCGTAGCAGTTGTTTCAGCAGCGCGATGCGCTGGAAGTCGAGT
>SDWN01000267.1 GCA_004195305.1 Neptunomonas sp.
AGATGTGTATAAGAGACAGCTGTTCAGACATATGTGAGGTCCCTATCTTGCTAACCAATAAATTTGCAGCGTAGTATAAAGCTTCAAGCAAAAAAAAGGCACGTTATGACGTGCCTTTTGTGAAGGTGCTGATCTAACCCGGAAATTTCGATCCCTTGATGAAATATCCGGGTTAGTGGTTTAGACGTCTAAATAATCCAGAATCCCTTCGGCGGCCTTGCGGCCCTCGGCAATTGCGGTTACCACCAGGTCTGAGCCGCGCACCATATCACCGCCAGCAAAAACTTTGGGGTTGTTGGTCTGGAACGCGAAATCACTGGTTTCCGGCGCGATCACCCGACCGCTCGGGTCCTGGGTGATGCCGAACTGTTCAAACCAGGGGGCGGGGCTGGGGCTGAAGCCGAACGCGACCAAAACGACATCGGCGGCGACCATCTCTTCGCTGCCTTCGATCACTTCGGGGCGGCGACGACCGTTGGCGTCGGGTTCACCCAGCGCGGTGGTGACCAGTTTGATGCCACTGACCGTACCGTTTTCGCCGACGATCTCAACCGGTTGGCGGTTGAACAAAAAGCTTACCCCCTCCTGCTTGGAGTTGATCACCTCTTTGCGCGAACCGGGCATGTTGGCCTCGTCGCGGCGATAGGCGCAGTGAACGCTGGCGGCACTCTGGCGGATGGACGTGCGGTTGCAGTCCATGGCGGTATCACCACCACCGAGCACCACGACACGCTTGTCTTTTAGGTCGATAAAACCGTTGTCATCCTGTGGGTAACCCAGGCAGTTATTGACGTTGGAGATCAGGAACGGCAGGGCGTCATAAACCCCGTTAAGCTCTTCACCAGGGAAGCCGCCTTTCATCGAGGTGTAAGTGCCCATACCCAGGAACACGCAGTCATACTCCTCCAGCAGTGTGTCGAAATCGATATCCTTGCCGATCTCGGTGTTGAGCCGGAACTCGATGCCCATCTCTTCAAGGATCTTGCGCCGCCGCACCATGACACTTTTTTCTAGCTTGAATTCGGGGATACCGAAGGTGAGCAGGCCGCCGATTTCGGGGTGGCGGTCAAACACGATCGCCTTGACCCCGTTACGCGCCAGGATGTCCGCACAGGCGATGCCTGCGGGTCCTGCGCCGACGATGGCGACTTTTTTGCCGGTCGCGATGACGCCGGACATGTCGGGTTTCCAGCCCATCGCCATGGCGGTATCGGTGATGTGCTTCTCAATTGCGCCGATGGTGACGCCCCCGAAGCCGCCTTCGTTGAGGGTGCAGGCACCTTCGCAGAGACGATCCTGCGGGCAGACCCGGCCACAGACTTCGGGTAGCGAGTTGGTCTGGTGGGACAGGTCGGCGGCTTCGAGGATGTTGCCCTCGGCTACCAGTTTGAGCCAGTCGGGAATGTAGTTGTGTACCGGGCACTTCCACTCGCAATAAGGGTTGCCGCACTCCAGGCAGCGATGTGCCTGGCCAGCAGCCTGGTCCGGCTCATAGTTGTGGTAGATCTCGGCGAACTCTTTTTTACGGGTGCGGGCAAGAACCTTTTTGGGTTCCTCGCGCTTGAGTTCGACAAATTGAAAATTGTTGTGCAGGCGTTCACTCATAACACCTCGTCCTCATCTATCTGCCCCGGGCTGTTAGGCGCCGGGGCGAACCATTGGGAAAACCTGTTCAGGCCTGATTACTCAGGACGCTGACGCATGTTGTTGAGCAATTCGCCGAGACCTGCTGCCTTGGGTTTTACCAGCCAGAACTTGTTGATGTAATCATCAAAGTTTTCCAGCAGTTGCTGACCCCAGGCACTTTGGGTTTCATTGTAGAATTCGGTTATTACCGCCTGGAGGTGGTTGCGATACTCCTCCATGTGGTAATTGCTGATGCGGTGGATCTCGACCAGTTCGTGGTTGTACTTGTCCACGAAGGTGCGATCCAAGTCTAATACATAGGCAAAACCGCCGGTCATACCGGCACCGAAATTGTAACCGGTGTTGCCCAGTATGGTGACCAGTCCGCCGGTCATGTATTCGCAACAGTGATCGCCGGCACCTTCGATGACGGCGTGGGCTCCAGAGTTGCGCACCGCAAAGCGTTCGCCGCTACAGCCCGCCGCAAACAACTTGCCACCGGTAGCGCCGTACAAGCAGGTGTTACCGATGATCGAGGTGTTTTGGGTTTCAAACTGGCTCCCAGCTGGCGGATAGATGACAATCTTGCCGCCCGCCATCCCTTTGCCGACGTAGTCGTTAGCATCACCTTCGAGGATTAGCTCCAGACCACCGGCGTTCCAGACGCCCAGGCTTTGCCCTGCGACACCCTTGAGGTTGATCTTGAGCGGTGCCTCAGACATGCCGAGATTGCCGTGCTGCTTGGCGATCTCGCCCGAAACTCGGGCGCCGACCGAGCGGTCGCAGTTGGTGATGTTGAAACTGAATTCGCCACCGCTCTTGGTGGCGATAGCGGCGCGCGTGGCATCCAGAATACTCAGATTCAACTCGCCCAGATCGTAGGGGTTGTTACGTTGCTGCTGACAGGTCTGCGGCTTGCTGGTATCCATAGCATCATTGTGCAGGATTGGGGTCAGATCGAGACGCTTCTGCTTATCGGTGATTCCCGGCAAGATCTCCAGCAGGTCGGTGCGGCCTACCAGTTCATTCAGGGTGCGCACGCCTAGCTTGGCCATCCATTCCCGGGTCTCTTCGGCAATAAAGGTGAACAGGTGCTTGACCATCTCGACCGTGCCGATGAAGTGCTTGGAACGCAGGTAGTCGTTCTGGGTGGCAACACCGGTAGCGCAATTGTTGAGATGGCAGATGCGCAGGAATTTACATCCCAGCGCCACCATCGGCAGGGTGCCGAAGGCAAAACTTTCGGCACCGAGGATCGTGGCTTTGATCACATCCAGTCCGGTTTTCAGGCCGCCGTCGGTCTGTACCCGCACCTTGTCGCGCAGGTTGTTGATCACCAGTGCCTGGTGGGTCTCGGCCAGGCCGATCTCCCAGGGCGATCCGGCATGATGGATCGACGAGATCGGGCTGGCGGCGGTGCCGCCGTCGTAACCGGAGATGGTGATCAGATCCGCGTAGGCCTTGGCAACGCCCGCCGCGATGGTGCCGACGCCGGGACGTGAGACCAGCTTGACTGATACCAGTGCCTCCGGATTGATCTGCTTAAGGTCAAAGATCAGCTGCGCCAGGTCTTCTATAGAATAGATGTCGTGGTGCGGCGGTGGCGAGATCAGGGTTACCCCAGGTACGGCATAGCGCAGTGAGGCGATCAGTTTGTTGACCTTGCCGCCAGGTAGCTGGCCGCCTTCGCCGGGTTTAGCGCCCTGGGCGACTTTGATCTGCAGTACTTCGGCATTGACCAGATAGTGCGGTGTTACTCCGAAGCGCCCCGAGGCGATCTGTCTGATCTTGGAGCGTCGGTTGGTTCCGTAACGCGCCGGATCTTCGCCGCCTTCGCCGGAGTTGGAGCGTCCGCCGAGGTCGTTCATCGCCATCGCCAGTGCTTCGTGCGCTTCGGGTGACAGGGCGCCCAGCGACATCGCCGCCGAATCAAAGCGCTTGAACAGGCTTTCGATCGGCTCGACGTCGCTCAGTGCCACCGGGGTGACATCTTTGAGCTTGAACAGGTCGCGTAGGGTTGCGACCGGACGTTCGTTGACCAGCGCCGCGAACTCTTTATAGGCTCCATAGTCGCCGCTCTGTACCGCGCGCTGGATGGTGCGTACCACGTCTGGGTTGTAAGCGTGGTACTCCTTGCCATGGATGTACTTGAGTTGGCCACCTTGCTCGATAGGCTTGCGCACCTTCCAGGCATCGTTGGCGAGCAGTTGCTGATCGCGCTGGAAGTCGTAAAAGTTGGCGCCCTGAATCCGGCTGGCGATGTCAGGAAAGCAGGTATCGACGATCTCGGAACTCAGTCCCATCGCTTCAAACAGCTTGGCCCCCCGGTAGGAGGCGATGGTGGAGATCCCCATCTTCGATAGGATCTTCATCAACCCCTTATTAATGCCCTTGCGGTAGTTGGTGTGGCAGGTGATCTCATCGCTGAGAATCTCGCCACTCGCCACCATGTCATTGATGATACGGTACGACAGGTAGGGGTAAACTGCGCTGGCACCGCAGCCGAGCAGCACGGCAATCTGGTGCGAGTCACGGGCGGTACCGGTATCGATAATCAGGTTGCAGTCACAGCGCAGGCCTTGATCGCGCAGGTGACTGTCGACCGCTCCGGTCGCCATCAGGGCGTGGATTGGCAGCAGACCGTCTTTAATGTTGCGATCAGACAGAATCAAGATCGTAGTGCCATTGCGGACCGCCTTCTCGGCGCTTTCGCACAGCACGTCCAGCGCCTGCTTGAGTCCCAGCATCGGATCATAATTGAGGCTTAGCGAGTGGGTCTCGAATCCAGGGATCTCGTTGTAAAACAACTTGTGGTATTTACGCGGCGAGAGTACCGGAGAGCCGAGAATAATCCGCTGCGCATGCTGCTCGGAATCATCGAACGCGTTGCGCTCTGCGCCCAGGCAGGTCTCCAGTGACATCACAATTGCTTCGCGTAATGGATCGATCGGCGGGTTGGTGACTTGGGCGAACTGCTGCCGGAAGTAATCGTAGAGCGGCCGGATCCGGTGAGACAACACCGCCATCGGGGTGTCGTCGCCCATCGATCCTACGGCCTCTTGCGAGGTTTCGGCCAACGGGCGGATGATCTGGTCGCGCTCTTCAAAACTGACCTGATACAGTTTCTGATGAACTTTAAGCTGCTCTGGAGTGAATTGCTGGAATGCCAGGTCGCGGTCGTTCAGGGTCGCTTGGAGGCGGAATGAGCTATCCCGCAGCCACTTCTTGTAGGGGTGTTCACTCTTCAGACGCTGGTCGATATCGTCGGTGTGTAGCACTTCACCGGTGGTGGTATCGATGGCCAGCATCTGGCCCGGGCCGACCCGGCCTTTGGCGACCACGTCCTCGGGTTGGTAATCGTAGGTGCCGATCTCTGACGCTGTGCAGAGGATGCCATCTTTGGTCAATACCCAACGGGCCGGGCGCAGGCCGTTACGGTCGAGCATACAGACCGCAGTTTTGCCGTCGGTAATCACCAAGCCGGCTGGGCCATCCCAGGGTTCCATATGCATGGAGTTGTATTCGTAAAACGCGCGTAGGTCGGGATCGATAATTTCGACGTTTTGCCAGGCCGGGGGTACGACCAGCCGCAGCGCTTTGTAGAGGTCCATGCCGCCGGTGAGTAGTAGCTCAACCATGTTATCCAGGCTGGAGGAATCAGAGCCGGAGGTATTCACGATCGGCATTAGATTATCCAGGCTGGGAAGCAACTCGGTTTCTAGCTTGCTGGCACGCGCGTTAGCCCAACTGCGGTTGCCTTCGATGGTGTTGATTTCGCCGTTATGGGCCAGAATCCGAAACGGTTGAGCCAGCGGCCAACGGGGGGCGGTGTTGGTTGAGAAGCGTTGGTGGAAGACGCAGATGGCGGTAGCCATGCGCTCGTCGCCCAGATCCTGATAAAAACTGGTCAGGTCGGCAGGCATCACCAGGCCTTTGTACGACAGTACGGTGCTGGACAGGCTGCAGACGTAGAAGTCGGAGTCCTGTGCCAGGGCGATTTCAGTTTTGCGGCGGGCCACGAACAGACTAACGGCCAGCTGCTGAGGTTCCTTGCCACCATCGGTAACAAAAACCTGCTCGATCTTGGGTCTTGTCTCCAGTGCGATCGGGCCGCATGAAGAGGGGTCTGTGGGCACTTCGCGCCAGCCGATTAGCGTCAGGCCTTCGGCTGCAAGCTCCTTATTGACCTGTTCACGGGCAGTTTGGGCCTTGGTTTCATCCTGAGACAGGAACATCATACCGACGCCGTAATGTCGGCTCAGCTCTGTGTTGAACTGTTCCTGGACAAGGGTGCGCATGAAGCTATCGGGCATCTGCAGCAGCAGGCCGCAGCCGTCGCCGGTCTTGCCGTCGGCGGCAATACCGCCACGGTGAGTCATGCAGGTGAGCGATTGGATCGCTTTCAGCAGCAACTGATGGCTGCTAATACCTTCGACGTGGGCCATCAGGCCAAAGCCGCAGTTATCCTTGAATTCGCCAGGGCGATATAGTCCTGTATGCATTTACAGACCTCGCTATAATAAGTCTTTATAAACAATCGCTTAGTGGTGTCTTTGGAAATACAGACCAGGTACCAAGTGCCAAAAAGGGACAGGCATTCTACCCGCGAACGCGGTTAAGAACAAATCGGAGGAGTGGTTTTTCCTCTAAAGCGAGGCTGAAACAGGAAATCTGCCCTTACAGCACCCCCTTTTGAATATCATCCTGTACCCCTTTTATGCTCCGTGCCCAGGGGCGACGGCTGCGCAGTGAGGGCGGTAGCTCACCCACTGCGTTCATGGCCGCCTTGCGCGAGGAAAAGTTTCCGTAAATGACAACAAACCAGGGTTTACCTTTGTAGATGGTTGAAAAGCTGTGTAATTCCTTTGATTTTGGCATCGAACCGATAAACTCAACTGCGCTTTTCTGGCGCCGAACTCCGAGCATTTGCAGGGTATAGCCTTGTGGTTTCCAGCCGAGCAGGGTCTGACCGTCGCCATAATAGGTCACGCTAGGGGTCGGTGTCTCAAGTGTGGCTGGATCAGAGAGGGGCTCTGGTTGCTCTGCTTGCTGGTCGGCTGCGCTAGGGAGCTTGAGTACGAGAGTGGCTGCAGGTGGTTGTGTTGGAACGCTGGCCACTGTTGGTGTCGCGTTCGCTGCTGCTTGGAGGGGCTCTTTGATCGGTGCTATATCGAGCGACTGGGTCGCTGTTGTCGGTATCTCAGTATCAGCACTGCTGGAAATCAGTTCGCTAGCAGTTGCTGTGTTAGGTGGCACGCTGCTAGGCAGTGGCGTATCAGCTTGAGCGGTGCCAGTTTGACCTGTACTGGATAGTGCTGTGTCCAGGCGTTCGGTGCTAGCGGGTTCCTCCAGGGGTTTTTGTCCGGCTTCGAGAGCAGCACGTGCTTGCGCCAGGCGCTGCTCGAAGCTGTTTTCCTGAAGGGGCGCGGCGGTGGTGGGCGCTACCTGCGCGGGCTCTGGCTTGAGTTCAACCGGTAATTCCAGACGGACGCGATCGTGCTGTGGGTGGTGTCTCTAGCTCCGTCTTGACAGTGTTCACGGCCTCCAGTGCTCGTACAACGCGTCCTGGCAAGCCTAAAGACTCGGTGTGTATACGCTGCTTCTGGGTGTCATTTAGGCGTATAGCAACGGCGCTGAAGCATTGCTCTAACAAAGCGTCCAGCGAAGCCCGGTCAAGGGGAGGGATTTCGATAAAGTGACAGCTGGTTTCTACTACTTCGCTCAGGCTGGGAGCTGCAATTGTCTGCATAATGAGCGGGGTCGCAAAGAGCACGATATGCGGACGGAAATCATCGTCAGCCAGGGTTGATAGTTGGTTGAACAGCAGCTCCAGTGCATCCAGGGTTAAATGTTCAGCATCGTCAATGACGATCAGCACCTGTCGTGACTGCTGCAGGAGCTGTTCGGCATGATCCACCAGGGCCTTTAGCTGGGTGGAGGCGGCGCTAAATTGATCGGTGTTGAGATTGAGCTGTTGGCTCAGTTCGGCCAGCAGTGCCTCGGTATTCATTTCTGGGCGTGCCTGGATGAAGCAGGCATGAACCGAGCTGTCGCCAGCATTAGGATAAAATTGCTGCAGTAGAGTCGTCTTTCCACTGCCGCTTACGCCGGTGATAATTTGAATGAAATGACTGTAACGACTCAGGTGCTCAATCTGCTCAAGCAGTTGAATATGCGACGTAGGGAGATAATAGTCCCCAGCGCCACTTTGTATTTTAAGGGTTGGCACCGCATCGCCGAGTAGCGCTTCGATAGTATCCGTCTCAGGTGGCTGTTTATCCATGGGTTTTTCTGTTAGCTCGTCGTTTAGGTATCAAGGGCTTGGGTGGCAAGTGCCGTGGCGTCGAGTATAGCGGCGTCGAGGGTGGCCGCGAGCGCGGTGGTCGAAAACTGCTCTGTGACCAGGGCATCACCCAGTTGCCGCAGTAGAATCAGACGCAACTGGCCATCAAGCACTTTTTTATCCACAGCCATCAACCGCATAAAATCAGCGGACGTCATTGCTGGCGGAGGTGTTAGCGGGAGTTGGGCGCGCAGGAACAGGCGCTTTATCCGCTCAATATCACTTTTTTCTAACCAGCCAGAGCGTTGTGACAGGTCCGCGGCAAGCAGTGTGCCTACGGCGACGGCTTCACCGTGCAGCCAACTGCCGTAACCGGAGTAAGTTTCAATCGCGTGACCGAAGGTGTGGCCCAGATTTAACAGAGCCCGCTTGCCTTGCTCAGTTTCATCCTCGGAGACTACCTGCGCTTTGATTTCGCAGCAGCGCCGGATCGCTTCGGCCAGAATGGCGGGGTTTCTGGCCTGCAGTGAGTCTAAGTTAGCCTCGATCCACTGCAGAAAATTAAGGTCGAGTATGAGCCCGTACTTAATCACCTCTGCCAGGCCAGCCGCCAGTTGATTATCGGCCAGGGTGTTGAGGGTGTCGGTATCAATAATTACGCATCGGGGCTGGTGGAAAGCCCCGATCATGTTTTTCCCCAGGGGGTGGTTAACCCCGGTCTTGCCACCGACTGAAGAATCCACCTGCGCCAGCAGGGTGGTTGGGATCTGAACGAAATCAACGCCGCGCTGGTAGCAGGCAGCCGCGAAGCCGGTCATATCGCCTATGACACCGCCGCCCAGAGCAACGAGCGTGGTGGTGCGGTTATGGCGCGACTGCAGCAGCCCGGTGAAAATTTGATCGAGGGTGTCCAGGTTCTTGAATTGTTCACCGTCGGGCAGTATTACTGTCGCTATCTGCTTGCCTGTCAGTGCCAGGCGAATGCGTTCGAGATAGAGGGGTGCCACGGTCGTGTTGGTAACGATCATGACCTGGTTGCTGCGGATGGTATCGATCCAGCATTCTGGCCGATCTAGTAGACCCTGGCCGATAAATATGGGGTAGCTGCGCTCGTTGAGTGCAACATCCAAGCGAAGAGTCATGGTGTCTGTGTGTCCAGTGTGGCTAACGAAGTATGTTGAGTTGCTCGAGTTGCAAGGTGATCTCTCTGGCGACCGATTTGGGGCGTCGACCGTCGGTATGGATCAACAGGTCACAACAGTCTTGGTACAGCGGATCTCGGTTCTGCATCAGCTCCTCCAGCACTTTAGAGGGGTTGTCGGTTCGAAGCAAAGGCCGATTGCGGTCTTTTGCAGTGCGCTCTATTTGTTGCTGTAAGGAGGCGTAGAGATAGATAACGGTGCCACGGGCTTGCAGTCGGCGCCGGTTTTCAGGATCGAGAATGGCGCCACCTCCGGTTGCTAGCACGATATCAGTTTGCTGGGTCAGTTCATCGATGACACTGGCTTCGCGTTTACGAAACCCGGCCTCGCCTTCGACATCAAAAATCCAGGGTATATCCGCCCCCGCCCGCTCCTCTATCACCTTATCGGAGTCGACGAAAGAGAGTTGCAGATCTTGGGCAAGAAGGCGTCCCAGAGTGCTTTTTCCAGCACCCATAGGACCGATCAAAAACAGGTTCAAACCACGACCCTTTTTAATAATCTTAGTAAGTGCTGAGACTTTCTGAGATGATTTTAGTGGTGATGAAAATCAGCAGCTCTTTCTTAACATTGCTGTGCCTGGTTTGGGTGAATAAGCGCCCGATATATGGGATGTCGCCGAGCAGAGGGACCTTGCTGACAAACTCTGTCGCATCTTTCTGGAACACGCCACCGAGAACAATGGTTTCACCGTTGTTGACCAGTACCTGGGTTTGGATCTCATTGGTAACGATGCCTACTTCACCGTTAGCGAGCGTCTCACCGATGGAGTCCTGATTAATCTTAAGGTCGAGGATTAGGCGGTTGTCGGGCGTGATTTGCGGAGTGACGTCCAGTGAAAGAACAACCTCTTTAAACTCGATGCTGACTTCACCATCTTCAACGGTCTGGAAGGGTATTTCGTCACCAGAGAGGATTTTGGCGGCCTTGCCGTTAGCGGTGATAACCTTGGGTTGAGAGATGATCTCGCCGTTGCCATCGCTCTCAATTGCTGACAGTTCCAGTTGCAGCAGGGTGCTGTTCGACCCCAGGCCAATAGCGAATCTTGAGGCGTTGGCACCTGTGGCACCCAGATCTACATTGAGTCCGGATGGCGTGACCAGGCCGGAGCTACCCGCTTGTGCGGTATCGCCGGTAGCGCTTGATCCCAATACCACGCGGTTGTTGCTGCCGGTGCGCTGATAGCCGAAGCCCCACTTGACCCCGAGTTCTCTGCTGATATCGGAGCGGACGGTTACCAATCTGGCTTCAATCATCACCTGACGCACGGGTATGTCTAGTGTTTTCAGGGCCTTGCGTATTTTAGCAATGCTGGTGTCGATATCACGCACGATCAGGGTGTTCGTACGAGGATCTGCTTGAACCTTGCCTCGTGAAGACAGCAGGCCCTGTTCGGTGCCGAGCAAAGCAACAATTTCAGTCGCCTTGGCGTAATTGACCTGGATGAATTCGGTCTGGGGCTCTTTCAGCTCCTTGACCTGCTTGTTGGTTTCGATTTCAAACCGTTCGCGTTCAGCAATCTCAGCAGCGGGTGCGATCATCATCACGTTACCGGAGATTCGCTTATCCAAGCTCTTAGTTTTTAACACTAACTCCAGCGCTTGATCCCAGGGAACATTTTTCAGGCGCAGGGTGATATTGCCACTGACGGTATCGCTTACCACCAAATTCATGTCGGTAACGTCGGCGATTATCTGTAGCACCGAGCGAATATCGATGTCTTGGAAGTTAAGGCTGAGCTTCTCTCCGGAATACGGGAAGTGCTTGCGCAGTCGTTCTTCGGCGTCAAGGTCGGTGATAGGCTTGAAATCGATGATCAGCTGGTTCTCAGATTGGTAGGCCAGATAGTCATAAGGTTGTGCGGATGGCTTGACCAGAATGGAGCTGTTATTGCCGTCGCCCATCGCATCAACAAAGGTCACCGGGGTCGAGAAGTCCTGCACATCGATACGCTCCTCAAGGCTGGCGGGTAACTGTGCACCGATCAGGTTGACGATGATGTTGCTGCCCTCCTCGATGATATCTACACCGGCTTTGCTATCGCTCATGTTGATAAAGACCCGGCCGATATCGCCCTCAACGCGGCGGAAATCGATAGAGGTGACTTGGGTGCGTTTGGGCTTGAACGTTTTGCTCACCTGGACGGCATTCTCAGGCGTGGATGTGTCTGCAGTACTCTCAGGCGTGGATGTGTCTGCAGTACTCTCAGGCGTGGATGTGTCTGCAGTACTCTCGGGCGTGGATGTGTCTGCAGTACTCTCGGGCGTGGATGTGTCTGCAGTACTCTGAGCGGTAGTTATGGGGGTGGAAGTGCCGGCAGTGTTCCCTGCCGTGGCTTTGCTGGCAGTTGTGTCGCTAGCGCCAGCTCCGAATACCACGTAAAGGCTGTTTCCCTCAATATAGGTGCTATATTCTGTTGACTCGTAAAGGTTGGCGATCACCCTGACCCGGTCTTTAACCTG
>SDWN01000271.1 GCA_004195305.1 Neptunomonas sp.
CCGATAAAGGCGCGCCAGGTGACGCGCTTGGCATCCTCCGGAACCGGCGCCGATTCGGGACTGAAAATCCCCACCATGACGATGTAAATAATGTACATCGCGCCCAGCATCAAGCCCGGAAAGACCGCGCCCATAAACAGGTCGCCCACCGAAAGTCCCAGCTGATCGGCCATGATTACCAGCATGATGCTCGGCGGAATCAGGATCCCCAGGGTACCGGCGGAGGCGATGGTGCCGAGCGCCAGCGGTTTGGAGTAGCCCTGTTTCATCATCGCCGGCAGTGACATCACCGCCAATAACACCACCGAGGCACCGATGATGCCGGTCGAGGCGGCCAGGATGATGCCAATGGCGGTGACGGTGATCGCCAGTCCGCCGCGGACTTTGCCGAACAGCTCCTGCATCGACTCCATCAGCTCTTCGGCGACCCCGGACTTGTCCAGCATGATGCCCATAAAGATGAACATCGGCAGCGCCACCAGGATCCAGTTGTCCATGATCTTGTAGAGGCGGTTGACCACCAGCCCCAGGGTCAGGAAATCGAGGCCGGTCATGGTATCCAGATAGGTGTCGGCCAGGAAGCCGATGCCTGCAAAGATGACACCGATGCCCCCCAGCACGTAGGCGACCGGAATTCCGGTAAACAGCAGTACGATGAACGATGCGAACATCGCGATGACTAGAATTTCATTAATTTCCATGCTTATACACCCCGTAACAACAGCACGGTATCGCGGATCAGGCGCGACACCACGGCCAATCCCAGCAGGCCGAAGCTGAGCGGGATCACAGATTTAATGGCCCAGCGCCAGGGCAGGCCGGACGGGGATTGGGAAGATTCGTTGATGCGCCAGGAATCGGCAACAAAATCGAGGCTATGAATAAAAATAACAGCGATAAACGGCAGCACCAAAAACAGAATACCGAGGATATCGATGATCCGTTTGGTCTGGATGCGCAGTCCGCCATAGATAAGATCGACCCGCACATGGGCGTTGTTGATCTGGGCGTAGGAGAGGCCAAACATCACCCCGATCGCATACAGATGCCACTGCAGCTCTTCGAAAATGATCAGGCCGCTGGAAAAGCCTTTACGCAGCACCACCTGAAGAATGATAACCAGCACCAGTACGACGTAGGTCCAGGCGATCAGGTGGCCTATTTTACGAATAGCGGCATCGATGCCGTCGGCAATAGGGACAGGGTGGTGTCGAGTAGTCACGATGCTTACCTCTTAAGGGGTGCAATTACGCGTGGCAGAGCAGTAAAAAGGGAGCGAGTTCGCTAAAACGACCGGGAAACGAGTCTCCCGGTCGTGGCCTAACGGTTTTTAGGTTGTTACTTGGCAGGCTTGATACGTGGCAGGAAGGCGTGTGCTTCCCACAGGTCGTAGCCATCGCGGAAGCTGGTCAGGTCGGTGTAGACCTTGTTGAAGAAAGCATCCTTGTTCTTCTCAACAACCACTTCGTCCCAGGCGCCTTTGAATACAGCCAGCATCTCGTCGCTCCAGTAGCGGATCTCAACGCCGTTCTCCTGCGCCTTGGCCATCACGTCAAACTGCATCGCCTCACCTTCGGCGATCGAGTTGGTCATTGATGCCTTACAGGTGTTCTCCAGGATCGCTTGGTTGGATGTGCTCATCTTGGCCCAAGCGTCTTTGTTGACCAGCAGCTCAAACACGGTGGACTGCTGATGCCAGCCAGGGAAGTAGTTGTATTTGGCGATTTTGTGGAAGCCCAGAAGTTTATCGATGGCAGGCTGAGAGAACTCAGATGCGTCGATAGCACCTTTCTCCAGTGCACCGAAGATCTCGCCACCCGGCAGTTGCGAGGTGCTCACGCCGAGTTTCTCCATGACGCTGGCACCCAGGCCAAAGAAGCGCATGTTCAGGCCTTTAAGGTCTTCAGGCGAGTTGATCGGCTTCTTGAACCAGCCGGATGTCTCAGGAGAGATGATCGCGCACGGCAGTACCTTAACGTTGTAGCCGCTGTTGTCGTACATCTCTTGGTACAGTTTCAGGCCGTTGCCATAGTACATCCAGGCCAGGTATTCACCGGCTTCAGGACCGAAGGGGACGGCGGAAAACAGCGCCGCTGCAGGCATCTTGCCCTGCCAGTAACCGGCGGTGGCATAACCGGAGTTAACCTTGCCACTGGAGACCGCACCCAGAATCTCGGGAGGTGCAACCAGTTTGTTCGGCTCGTAGATTTTCATCTTCAGCTTGTTGTTGCTCATGATCGGCAGCTGCTCGGAGACCCATTTGATCGGGGTGCCCAGCGCCGGCAGGTGCGAGCCAAAGGCGATCGGTGTTTTGAGCAGGGTTTTTTCGGCGGCGCTTGCGGGTAAGGTTGCCGAAACAGCAGCGGTCAGGGCGACAGCGGTCACGGCAGTGCGAGCAAACTTTCTCATGATGAGTCCTCGGGTATTCATTGTTGTTATAGTTCCGATCGGCAGTTGGTAAATTGGTAATACCAGTTGCTGATTGGTCTATTACCCTAAGTACCAGTCCTTCTCTTGTCAAGTTAATTCTGCTGTAGCTGCTTGGTCTTTAGTCTATGGTTGTGATTAAGCTGCTGATTTTGATGCTAAATTGCTTTAGTTAAGGGGTTGTGTGAAAAATAGTCAATTTAACTGTTCTGGTGCCCGTTATTAAAGTGGATCTGATTTGCACAATTTTTTTTGTATGGTATAACTATCGCAATTAAGGAATTGGTAATACCAATGATAAGGTCGTTACAATGAGCTTCAAACGCGTTAAACAACCCAAGATCTCCGATGTCATCATGGATGAATTGGAGAGCATGATTCTTGAGGGTAGTTTAAAACCGGGGCAAAAGTTGCTTTCTGAGCGCGCGCTTGCGCTGCAGTTCGATGTCTCGCGCCCCTCATTGCGCGAAGCGGTGCAGAAGTTGGTGGCTAAGGGGCTGCTCACGAGTCGCCAGGGGGGCGGAACCTATGTCTCAGAGACGTTGGATGCGGGCTATGCCGATCCGTTATTGACCTTGTTTTCATCGCACCCCGAGGCTCAGTCTGATCTGCTGGAGTTTCGTCATGCCCTGGAAGGCGTTGCTGCCTACTACGCCGCATTGCGCAGCACCGAGGCTGATCGAAAATCAATTCGTAAAATTTACGATGAGCTGGCGTTGCACCATGAGTCGAAATCATTTGTAGAGGAGGTGCGAGCGGATGTGGAGTTTCATCTGCGTATAGCAGAGGCTTCGCACAATGTGGTGTTGCTGCATACCATGCGCGCACTGTTGGGGTTGGTTGAAAAAAACATCATGAACAATCTTGAGTCTATTTATCCGCAGCGCGGCCATCGTTCCAAGATCCACGGTCAGCATAAGGTGCTGATGGAGGCTGTTTTCGACGGTAATCCGGAGCTTGCGCGTCAGGCCGCGCATACCCATCTGGCCTATGTCGAAGAGGTCGTTTCTGACTACGGCAAGGAGGCGGCGCGACAGGAGCGCTCGCACAGGCGCTCAGAATTGAATAAGTGATACTATGTAGTTTTACTACCTTTGTGGCTTTGTTGTAGTGATTATTGATTGTTTTGTAGACAATGCGAGGTCTGATTTGTAGTATAGCTACACTTTTTTTCGAGTGTATTAATGTTGCAGTGCGGCGTGAATGCTGCTCGGTACTTATCTAGGCTTAACGATCTACCCAATCGTTAAGTATAAACAGAAGGCGCTTTATGGAGGTCACGATGGTGCAGAATGACAATGTCGAAGATATCGATCCTATTGAAACGCAGGAGTGGCTCGATGCCCTTGAGTCGGTGGCTACTGCAGAGGGCTCTGAGCGAGCGAGATATTTACTGGCAAAGTTAGGCGAAAAAGCCCGTGCCATAGGCGCCGAGGTCGAGAGTTCGATTACTACGCCGTACTGTAACAGCATCGCGCCTAAAGACGAGCAATCGTTGCCGGGCGATCTGTTTATGGAGCGGCGAATCCGTTCGCTGATCCGTTGGAATGCGATGGCGATGGTGATGCGCGCCAACGATAACGATGATGGACTGGGGGGGCATATCGCCAGCTTTTCGTCATCTGCGACCCTGTACGATATTGGCTTTAATAACTTCTTCCGTGGCCCGGAAGGCGATCAGGAAGGCGACCTGGTGTTTTTCCAGGGTCATATCGCCCCCGGTATTTATGCTCGTGCCTACCTTGAGGGTCGTTTGACCGAGGAGCAGATGGATAATTATCGTCGTGAAGTCGATGGTAACGGTCTCTCCTCCTACCCGCATCCTTGGCTGATGCCCGATTTCTGGCAGTTCCCAACAGTCTCTATGGGACTGGGTCCGATTCAGGCGATCTATCAGGCGCATGTGATGCGCTACCTGTCGGCGCGCGAGATGATCGATCGCGGTGATCGTAAGGTCTGGGCGTTCCTAGGGGATGGCGAGTGTGATGAGCCGGAATCCCTGGGCGCTATCGCTCTGGCTGGCCGTGAAAAGCTGGAAAATTTGATCTTCGTAATCAACTGTAACCTGCAGCGCCTGGATGGTCCTGTACGCGGCAACAGTAAGATTGTCCAGGAGCTCGAAGGTGAATTCCGTGGTGCCGGTTGGAACGTGATCAAGGTGCTCTGGGGTCGGCATTGGGATCCGTTGTTCGAAAAAGATACCGAAGGCTTGCTGATCAAGCGGATGAACGAAGTCTGCGATGGTGAATTGCAAAACTGTAAGGCCAACGGTGGCGCCTATACCCGCGAGCACTTCTTCGGTAGTAGCCCGGAATTACTGGAGCTGGTCAAGGATATGTCTGACGATGATATCCTGAACCTGAACCGCGGTGGTCATGATCCGTACAAGGTTTATGCGGCCTACCATAAGGCGGTTAACCATAAAGGTCAGCCGACCGTCATTCTGGCCCAAACTGTTAAAGGCTACGGCACGGGCCAGTCGGGTCAGGCGAAGAACGCTAGCCACTCGATGAAGAAAGTGGCGATGGAGGATCTGATCGACTTCCGTGACCGCTTCAATATCCCGTTGGACGATGATCAACTTAAGACCACCCCTTACTACCGTCCTTCTCCAGAGAGCCCGGAATTGAAGTACATGCTGGGTCGGCGGCAGAAGCTGGGTGGCTTCTATCCCCAGCGTCGCAACGATTTCGATGCCCTGGCGATCCCTAGTCTGGAGGATCTGGGTGGCCAGCTCAAAGACAGCGGCAAGCGCGAGTTATCTACCACGATGTCCTTTGTGCGTACCCTGTCGACGCTGGCCAAAGACAAAAATATCGGTGCTCGCGTGGTCCCGATCGTGCCTGATGAAGCCCGTACCTTCGGTATGGAGGGGATGTTCCGGCAACTGGGTATCTACACCTCAGAGGGGCAGCGTTACATCCCTCACGATCGCGATCAGATGATGTGGTACAAGGAATCCAAGCAGGGTCAGATTCTGGAAGAGGGGATTAACGAGGCCGGTTCTATGTCGGCCTGGATCGCGGCAGCTACGGCATACTCTAACCACAACTGCACCTTGATTCCGTTCTATATCTGTTACTCCATGTTTGGCCTGCAGCGCACTATGGATCTGGTTTGGGCGGCGGGTGACATTCAGGCACGTGGTTTTCTGATTGGTGCGACAGCGGGTCGCACCACCTTGAATGGTGAAGGTCTGCAACACGAGGACGGCCACAGCCAGCTGTTAGCGGCGATGGTCCCCAACTGTATCTCTTATGATCCGACTTACGGCTACGAGCTGACTGTGATCATCCACAATGGTTTGCAGCGGATGTTTGTCGACAAGGAGAACGTGTTCTATTACCTCACGGTGATGAACGAGAACTACCCTCAGCCAGCCATGCCCGTGGGCGTCGAAGCGGGCATCCTCAAAGGGCTCTATCTGCTGGAAGAGGGTAAGAAGAGTGCCAAGAAGCAAGTCCAGCTGATGGGTAGCGGCACCATCCTGCGCGAAGTGCGTGCAGCGGCTGATATCCTGCGTGCCGATTATGGCGTTGAGTCCGATGTCTGGAGTGCCACCAGTTTTAACGAGCTGCGTCGGGAAGCGCTGGATTGCTCTCGCTGGAATATGCTTCATCCGGAAGCTGAGCCGCGAGTTTGTTACGTGACCCAGAGCCTGGCTGAGCGTAAGGGACCGGTTATCGCCGCGACCGATTATATGAAGGCGTTTGCCGATCAGATCCGTGAGTTTGTACCTGCACAGTACGTAGTCTTGGGCACCGATGGCTTTGGGCGCAGTGATACCCGCGCCAAGCTCCGTGAGTTCTTCGAGGTGAATCGCTACTACGTCGTGGTTGCTGCGCTTAAAGCGCTGGCCGATGAGGGCACGATTAAGCCCGCAGAGGTCGCTGCCGCGATCAAGAAGTTTAATATCAATCCTGACAAGCCGAATCCGACTACCGTTTAACGGTCAGCGATTGAACGCGAGATGACGAGAGGAATAATACAGTGAGCGTTATGAACATTACTGTTCCGGATATTGGCGGCCATGATGCTGTTGATATCATTGAGGTTTGTGTAAAAGTTGGGGATGCGATCAACGAAGGTGATTCATTGATCGTATTGGAAACTGACAAGGCTTCGATGGAAGTCCCTGCGCCTGAGGGCGGAGTGATTACTAAGTTGTTGATCAAAGAAGGCGATACCTGCAAAGAGGGCGATCTGATAGCCGAGCTGCAGATCGGCGCGGCTGCACCCGCACCTGCTGCCGCGCCCGTTGCGCCAGCGCCCGTAGCTGCCGCTGCGGCACCTGCTGTGGCTCAGCCCGTGGTCGTTCCGGATATCGGCGGCCATGAGAATGTCGATGTGATCGAAGTCTGCGTCAAGGTCGGCGATAGCGTTGCTGAGGGCGATTCTCTGATCGTGCTCGAAACCGATAAAGCATCGATGGAAGTTCCGGCCCCCTTCGGCGGGGTGATTACTGCATTGACCATCAAAGAAGGCGATACCATCAGCGAAGGTCAGCAGTTTGCTGAGATCGCGGCTGCCGGTGCAGCTGCATCTGCCGTAGCGCCTGTCGCGCCGGTTGCGCCGGTTGCGCCGGTTGCAACTACAGCGCCTGTTGCTGCCCCCGCCGCGGGCGGTGTCGAGCCAGTTCAAGTGCCGGACATCGGTGGCAGTGAAAACGTTGACGTGATCGAAGTCTGCGTCAAAGCGGGCGATACCATCGCCGAAGGTGACTCGCTGATCGTGCTTGAGAC
>SDWN01000506.1 GCA_004195305.1 Neptunomonas sp.
ATGCCACTTCGCTAGAACGCAATCCCAGTCGTGCGTGCAGCAACAAAATGGCATAGTCGCGACGCCCTATCGCCGTGCGCCGATCGATGTTCGACAACAACTGGCGGGCTTGATCCGCCGAAATCGCGCGAGGAATCGATGACATAGACCAGCAGGGCACAACAGGAACAGCAGCGGCCAAATCCAGCACCACCTCCCCGCGATAACGGACGTACTTCAGGAAGGAGCGCAACGTAGTGGTCATCAACTTCGCTCGCTTCATGTGCAAACGCGGCGCTTGGCACTGCACAAATCCCACAACATCGCGGGCACACAGGCGAGAGAGCGTGACGGGGCCGTCTCCGTAGCGCCCCCTGAGAAAATCACGGATGAACGGCACGTAGTTGAGAATCGTTGCCTCTGCCAAGCCGCGTGCCTCACGCAGATATTGCTCGTACGCCTGTGCACATCGCTCCGCCGGGGTTAATCGAGGTACTGATTCCTTCGCGGTGGGAATCACGCCCTCACCACGCAAAAAGTCAACGAAATGACTGAGCGCTGCAGCATCACCGCGACAAATCCGCGTCAGTTGGGCACGACATCGCAGGTACTGTGCGGGGCGCTCAGATGAGACTCCGCGTACCTTTACTCCCTGCTGTCCGAGCCATCGGCTAAAACAGGCAGCGAGTAACACTCGTCGGTGAAGAGAATACGGCGCATATCCTTGTTCGGTTACCCATGCTGCAAACGACGCAATATGTGCGGCCAGAGGGCCTTCCAAGGGCTTCGACAGGACGACTTGGTCATTGATGATGCACTTCACGATTGACTCCTTCCCCCTGTAAAAGGGGCTGATGTAAGGAGTCAAGACTATGTCGATCCGGCCTCAAGCAACTACCGGAAAAATAAAACCTTAAACGCAGTAAGCGACATAGTCAGGAAGGGTAGATAGTGCCGACTATGTCGTTAACGACATAGTCGGCACAGCTTCGCAACCCATCTACTAGAGAGTGGCGCCGATATTCGTACCGTGCAGGAGCAACTGGGGCATAGCGATGTGCGCACGACCGAGATTTATACCCACGTACTGGGCCGTGGTGGCCGTGCAGTACGCAGCCCACTGAGCGATATCATCGACGCCTGATAACCACCCGCTAACCATCGCGATTTACCAGTGGGGTCGCAAAAGTATGCTCCATATCCCAGGGGAAGCGGATCCAGGTGTCCTGGCTGACTTCGGTGACAAAGGTATCGACCAGCGGTTTGCCGGCAGGCTTGGCGTAGATGGTGGCAAAATGGGCTTTGGGCAGCATCTCCCGTACCAGCCGGGCCGTTTTTCCGGTATCGACCAGGTCATCGATCAACAGCATCCCGGCGCCATCGCCCTCGACCCCTTTGAGTACGTTCAGCTCGCCCTGCTGGGTATCGGCACCTGATTCGCCCTGGCCATAACTGACCACGCAGAGGGTATCGATCAGGCGGATATCCAGCTCACGCGCCAAGATCGCGGCAGGGACCAGGCCGCCCCGGGTGATGGCGATAATGCCTTTCCAGGGACCCTGTTCAAGCAGACGCCAGGATAAGGCTTTCGCATTTCGGTGCAGCTCTTCCCAAGAGACGGGATAGTCCATGCGGTAAGGTGTCTGGGTCATAAAAAGCTCCGTGGTGCCGGGTAGCGAAAAAAGAGCGCTATCTAACCCTGAAGTGCGGTTCAGATCAAGCTGTATCCGCCACCGTTCATTCTCGCAGACTCAACACCGGGTGGCCGTCCTCTTCGGCACCCTGATACCAGGCCAGTTTTTTATGCAGCTCGACCACTTCGCCGACGATGATCAGGCTCGGCGGCTTGAGCGGGTTCTGTTGCAGCTCCGCCTCTATGGTTGCCAGGGTGCCGGTGACCACTTTCTGCTGCGGGGTAGATCCGGCCTGGACCACCGCCACCGGAGTCTCCGGGCTCTTGCCGTGGGCGATCAACTGGCTGGCCAGATGGCCGATGCGGTGCAGGCCCATATAGAACACGATGGTCTGATTGGCGTGCACCAGCTCGGGCCAGTTCAGGTCCGAGCTGCGATTTTTCAACTGTCCGGTGACGAATTTTACCGACTGGGCGTAGTCGCGGTGGGTCAGCGGGATGCCTGCATAACAGGCGCACGCGGCAGCGGCGGTGATGCCGGGAACCACCTGAAACGGAATCTGTTTCTCGGCCAGCAACTCCAGCTCTTCACCGCCACGGCCGAAGATAAACGGATCGCCGCCCTTGAGCCGCAGTACTTTTTTACCCTGCAGCGCCAGATCGACCAGCAGTTGGTTGATCCCCTCCTGCGGCACAGCATGGTTATCGCGCTCTTTACCGACGTAGATCCGTTCGGCATCCCGGCGGCACAGCTCCAGCACCCGTCGCGATACCAGCCGGTCATACAGAACCACATCGGCCTGCTGCATCATGCGCAGCGCCTTAAAGGTGAGTAGGTCGGGGTCGCCAGGGCCTGCGCCAACCAGGTACACCTCTCCCGCTTGCTGCTCCTCCGACTGTGCCAGCAACCGGGTCATCCACTGCTCGGCTTGCGCCTCCTCGCCGACCGACAGCTGCTCGGCCACTGGACCGTACAGCACCCGCTCCCAAAAGGTACGGCGCGATTCGATGCGCTCAAAGCGACGCTTAACCCGCTCCCGGAACTGCCCCATCAAGCGGGCCATCTGACCATAGTAGCTGGGGATCAGCGCTTCGAGCCGCGCTCGCACTAACCGTGCCAGCACCGGCGAACTGCCACCGCTGGACACGGCAATCATCAAGGGTGAGCGATCGACGATGGCCGGAAAGATAAAGCTGCACAGCGCCGGCTGATCCACCACATTGATCGGAATTCCGCGTGCCTGTGCATCCCGATGCAGCTGACGGTTCAGTGCCAGATCATCGGTGGCGGCGACCACCAGCATCATCCCCGACAGCAGCTCCTCGCGGTAGGGCGCCGTTATCGCCCTGCCCTGGTGCGTCTGCAGCAAGCTGAGCAGTTCTTGGCGCAGTTTCGGGGCAACCACGGTAACCCGGGCACCGGCGCGGCAGAGGAGCTCGGCCTTACGCAACGCCACAAGACCGCCACCAACGACGAGACAGGGTTTGGTTTTAAGGTCAAAGAACAGCGGTAGATAGTCCATGCGGGCTCCGTTAACAGCTCAAGTGATGCTCTTACTGTAGTCAATGGCTGTAGTTAATGGCTGTCGCTAATGACTGCAGTCAGCGTACAACCGAGGGCTACGTGCTAGACGCCCAAGGTAGTTGCGATAAATCAATGCGACAATTATGCCAGTATGCCAGAAACAAAAAACCCGGCACGAGGGCCGGGTTTTGAGGGTATCCGCCGTAGCATTAGTCGGGTTTGACCAGCGACGAGGCTGCGGGATGCAGACCACACTCTTTATTCTCCGGGTCTTCCCACCACCAGCGGCCCGAGCGTACATCTTCGCCCACCGAGATCGCGCGAGTGCAGGGGGCACAGCCGATGCTGGGGTAGTGCTGATCGTGCAGATCATTATAAGGCAGTGCAAATTCTTTGATAAAGGACCAGACCTCTTTCTCGGTCCAATCGGCCAGCGGGTTGATCTTGTGCAATTGGTTGGCCGCGTCCCACTCACTGAACTCAACCGTATCGCGGGTCACGGCCTGCTCGCGGCGGATACCGGTGATCCAGGCTTTTTTACCGGCCAGCGCCCGCTGCAGCGGCTCAACTTTGCGTACATAACAGCAGCCTTTACGCTGTGCTTGCGAGGCGTAAAAACCGTTGATACCGTTTTCCGTGACATAGGCTTCTACTGAGGCCGATTCGGGGTAATAGAGCTTGATCTTAAAGTTATAGCGCAGCTCGATTTTGGCCAGCAGCGTCAGCGTCTCTTCAGGCAAGCGCCCGGTATCCAGGCTGAAGATCTCAATCTCGGGAACAAAGCAGCGGATCAGATCGGTGATCACCACATCCTCGGCGCCGAGACTGTTGGCGAAGGTGACCACGCCGTGCTCTGCATACGCCTGTTTAAGCACGGCTACGCTATGATCGACTTTGGCCTGTAACGCCGGATCTAATCGTGTGTTCATACTTGGGCTTCCTGTTGCCGGTAGAGGGGCTGAGGATCGTCGGCCGCGCCCTGATTCCGTACGCTGATTTCACTAAAGGCACGCAGCATCTCGGGCGTGTAGCGGTCCGTGGCGATCTCCATGGCATCTATACCACAACGGTGCATAAAACGCAGTCGATCCCAGGTCACGTCACCGCGCGCGCGGATCTGGCCCTGGAAACCCAACCGCCGCAGCAGCCGCGCCTGCGAAAACGCGCGACCATCGCCAAAGCTGGGAAAGTCCAGCGCGACCAGGGCAATTTGTTGCAGCAATGGCAGCAACTGATTCACGTCCAGGTCGTTAGGGATGGCGATACCCAGCAAGCCCGCGCGCTCGGCTAACACCCTATTCTGCTCTTGATAGAGGCTCCAGGCTACGATCAGATCGGTATCCGCCGCTTGCGCCTGCAACTGCTCGAGATCGCTGATGCTGATCCAGCGGTCATCGCTGACCGGTTGTTGATCAATGAGCAACGGCATAAACACGCTCCTTAAACGGTTGATTACCTACACGGCGAACGGTATCGATAAAGCGCTCACCCTCTTCACGAATTTCTACGAATAGTGCCAGAATCTTCTCCAGGGTATCGGCTACGTCTGCCAACGGCACCGATCTGCCCAGCACCTTTCCCAGCGAGGCGTCGGCGGTCGACGAACCGCCGAGGGTAAACTGGTAGAAAGATTCGCCATGTTTATCGACCCCCAGGATGCCGATATGCCCCACGTGGTGATGGGCACAGGCGTTGATACAGCCGGACATCTTCAATTTGATCTCACCCAGCTCGTACAGGTAGTCGAGATCGTCGAATTTTTCGTTGATCTGGCGTGCCACACTGAGCGTTTCGGCGTTGGCCAGCGAGCAGAAATCCAGCCCTGGGCAGACGATCATATCCTGGATAGTGCCGACCACCGGCCGGGCCAGATCCAGCGCCGTCAGTTGCTGCCACAGCGGATAGAGATCCGCCTGGTTAACATGGGCGAACACCAGATTCTGTTCGTGGGTACTGCGAATTTCGCCGAAGTTATACCGATCTGCCAGATCCGCGACGGCATCCATCTGCGCGTCGGTAACATCACCGGGCGCCTTGAGCAGCCCTTTGACCGTGATCGTCACAGCACGATAACCCGGTACTTTATGGGCGAAGCTGTTGCGCTCGATCCAGACTGCAAAATCACGCTCGCTGGCAAGCTTAGCGGCGTAGCTGGTGTCAGCGGCGGCATCGGCCGCGTAAGCTGGCGGCTGAAAGTAGCCTTTGACCCGGTCGATCTCGGCCTGGGTCAGTTTCAGCTCGGAGTCTTTGATCTGCAGCCACTCGGCTTCCACTTTGTCGCGGAAGGCGTCAGCACCCAGCGCATCGACCAGGATCTTGATCCGCGCCTTGTATTTGTTATCGCGGCGTCCCAGCAAGTTATAGACCCGCAGAATCGCTTCCAGATAGGAGAGCAGATCCTGCTGTGGCAGGAACTCACGGATCTGCTTGCCGATCATCGGGGTACGCCCCAGACCACCACCAACCAGGACCTCAAAGCCGGTCTCGCCGCTGGCGTTGCGGGCCAGACGGACACCGATATCGTGCACCTGCACGGCGGCCCGATCCTGTTCGCAGCCGGTGACCGCGATCTTGAACTTACGGGGAAGATAAGCGAACTCGGGGTGCAACGCCGCCCATTGGCGGATAATCTCGCTCCAGGGGCGCGGATCTTCGATCTCACCTTCAACCACACCGGCAAAATGATCCGAGGTCACGCTGCGGATACAGCTTCCGGAAGTCTGAATGGCATGCATCTGCACCTTAGCCAGATCGGCGAGGATATCGGGCACCGCTTCCAACGCGGGCCAGTTGAACTGGATGTTCTGGCGCGTGGTGAAATGAGCATAGTTTTTATCGTAATCACGGGAGATTTTTGCCAGCGCCCGCAACTGCGCCGATGACAGCAGCCCGTAGTTGATCGCGACCCGCAGCATGGGCGCATGGCGCTGGATATAGAGGCCGTTCTGCAGCCGTAAGATCCGGAACTCCTCATCCGGAATCTCTCCGGCAAGGAAGCGTCGAGTCTGATCACGGTACTGAACAACCCGCTCATCGATCAGCTGCTGGTCTAGCTCGCTGTATACATACATCTTAAAATACTCTTGTTACTGGATACTGCCCCTACGAGGAGGCGCACCCTATCAAAAAAACGGCTCTAGCGTTAGGAGGCCAGGACAAATCGGATACCGATAATCAGCAGCAAAGTGCCCATCAGCGGTTGCATCAACTTCGGCGATAGCCGCACTCCCAGGTGTGCGCCCAGATAAACACCGGGCAGAGACCCAGCCAACAGATACACCAGCAATTCCGGATCGACATTACCCAGCTGCCAGTGCCCCGCCCCGGCAATGCCGGTCAAGACTACCGCATGCACGAGATCGGTCGCCACGATCATCGGCATGGTCATATGCGGGAACAGCAGGATCAGCAGTGCGGTACCCAGCGCACCGGCACCCACCGACGACAACGTCACCAGCATACCCAGGACCAGCCCTGCCAGAGAGGTTACCGGCAAACGCCAGCGCCGCCCCACGGCTTTCAAGCGCGGCGCATCCAGTGCAATGACGTAATTACGAATCCGATTACGGAAGAACACCGCCACCGAGGTCAGCACCAGGCTCAGCCCCAGGGTCAGGTTCATCAAGTGCTCCAGGGTCGCCATCTCTTCGATGCCGCTGAGCCACCAGAGCGTGATCAGCGAACCGGGAACACTGCCGATCAGCATCGCAACCACGATCTTCCAGTTTACCAGGCGCTGTTTGGCATAGGGCCATACGCCCCCCATCTTGGTCACTGCGGCGTAGAGTAGATCGGTACTCACCGCCACCGCCGGGCTGATCCCAAAACCGACGATCAGGATCGGCGTCATCAACGCCCCGCCGCCAATTCCGGTCATACCCACGATGAGACCAACCACCAGGCCGGCAAAGCTGTAACCCAGTTCCATCAGAACCTCTGACACAATAATTAGCAGCGGCCATCATAATGAACCTGAGAT
>SDWN01000508.1 GCA_004195305.1 Neptunomonas sp.
AGATGTGTATAAGAGACAGGCTATACTGAGAAGGTTGAATAATCTTGATCGCGAGGAAGCCCCCATGGACACTAGCGCCCACACCCTGCAAACCCTGTTTCAACAACTGGGACTACCCAGCGAAACCAACCAGATCGACCAGTTTATCCGCCAGCACCGCGCCGCAACCGGACTCGATCCGCTTGAGGGTGCCAACTTCTGGTCGCCGAGCCAGGCCCATTTCATCCAGGAAGCGCTTTATCAGGACTCGGACTGGTGTGAAGTGGTCGACGAGCTCAATAGCCGGCTACATCAGTAACCCACATAACGCCCCCTGAGACGATGCCTCAGGGGCTTTTTATGAGTTGTTGCGAGCCGCCATAACGCTGTCTATCTCGCTGCGGGTCAAAGGCCGGTATTCACCCGGTGCCAGCGTCGGATCCAGCGCGATATCCCCCATCCGCTCACGATGCAGCGCGACCACTTTATTGCGAAAACGCCCAAACATCCGTTTTATCTGATGATAACGCCCCTCATAGAGCCACAATCGGACCCGATGGCTGTCGAGCTGTTCGAGCTGCACCGGCTTGGTGGTGATACCCTCGAAATCAAAGTAGATCCCGGTGGCGAAACGTTGCGCGGTATCGACATGGATCGGGTCTTCGGTCTCCACCAGATAAACCTTGGCGATCCGTTTATCGGGCTGGGTCAGGACCCGCGACCAGTGTCCGTCATCGGTAATCAATAACAACCCAGAGCTGTTGCGATCCAGCCGCCCGCCGATATGCAGCAACTCGCGCTCGGGTTCATTGAGCAGCTGCAGCGCGGTGGGGTGTTCGGCATCGACGGTAGCGCTGAGATAACCCCGGGGTTTGTTGAGCATAAAATAGCGCGGCTGACGCGCTTGCAGCGATCGGCCATCGAGCTGAATCTGACTAAAGGCACTGACCTGATACAACGGATCGCTCACCACTTCTGCGTCCACCATCACCTGCTTGTTGGCCAGCCAGTGCCGCGCCTGTTTGCGGCTAGCGTGGGGCAGATTACTGAGAAAGCGATCCAGCCGCATCGATTCAGGCGCGCTTGGCGTGACGTTGTAGCAGCGCGGCCACCGATTTTTTAGCGGTACGGGTCAGCTGTTGCATCAGCGAAAAGGGCACCTGGCGCAGACCAAACTGCTGTTCAATATCGCCCAGCAATCGTAACCAAAGGTGTGTGGTCATCTCGGCATCGGCCAGCGCCCGGTGGTAAACACCATCGCTGGGCAGCTGCAACTGGCTAACCAGGGTACCCAGTTTATGGTTCGGTGCCGCAGGATAGAGTCGCCGTGCCGCCAGCATCGAGCAGGCAAAATCGCCGGGCGTGCGTTGCTGGATACGACTCAGCTCGGCATCCAGAAAACGCCGATCAAAAGAAGCATTGTGGGCAACCATGTTGTCATCGCCCAGATACTCGGCGAACTCGGCCATAACCACCGTGCAGGGCGGTGCCTTAGCCAGCATCGCATTGCTGATACCGGTATAACTTTCGATAAAACTGTCCACCCGCCGTCCCGGATTCATCAGCGCCTGGAAGCGATCCCGGATCTGACCATCGACCAGCCGTACCGCGCCGATCTCAATCGCCCGATCGCCCTGGTCCGGCGACAGACCCGTGGTTTCAAAGTCGAGCACCACCAGAGTGCTGGCATTACGCTGATTCAGGGAGGTAGACATGGCAGTAGACACTGTGAAAAAGGGCCATTGTAGCGGCCTTACTTTTGAGTACAAGGATGACGTGCTCGAACTAGACTGACACAGCCAAACACGTCGATGCGTTTTATCAATCCCGTGGTTATTTACGTTATACTGCGCGCTTCGACATCACTCCGGAAACGATGCCCGCCGCCATGCTGATTCTGATCTCGCCTGCCAAGACCCTCGACTTTGACACTGCCCCGACCACCCCTCGCTTCAGCCAGCCGGAGCTGCTGCCACAGTCCGAGCAGCTGATAGCGCTGCTCCGGGACATGGCGCCACAACAGATCGGCGAACTAATGAAGCTCAGCGACAAACTCGCCAGCCTCAACGCCGCCCGCTATGAAACCTGGTCGCAGCCCTTCCGTATCGATAATGCCAAGCAGGCGCTGCTGGCCTTCAAGGGCGATGTCTACACCGGCTTGGATGCGCCAACGCTGAGCGAGGACGATCTGAGTTTTGCCCAGCAGCACCTGCGGATACTCTCCGGGCTTTATGGCCTGCTCAAACCGCTGGATCTGATGCAGCCTTATCGGTTGGAGATGGGCACCCGACTGGCCAATGCGAACGGCAGCAATCTGTATCACTTTTGGGGCGACAGCATCACCGATGCCGTGAACCAGGCCTTAGTGGCGCAGGACGATGACGTGCTGATCAACCTGGCCTCTAACGAGTATTACAAATCGGTGCAGCCCAAACGCCTCAACGCACGGGTGATCACGCCGGTGTTCAAGGATTGTAAAAACGGCCAGTACAAGGTGATCAGTTTCTTTGCCAAGAAAGCACGGGGGCTGATGAGCCGCTACATCATTGAAAACCGGCTCACCGACATCAACGCCCTGAAAGCGTTTGATGTTCAGGGGTATGCGTTCTGCGCCGCTGAATCCAGTGCTAACGAGCTGGTTTTTAAACGCGAGCAGCAGTAACCGTTAACCGTTTGCCGTCGCGCTACGGCGGGTTGCCAACAGCATGCCGATAAACACCAGCGCAAAACCGTACAGATGAAACAACGCGGGTTGCTCGCCCAGAAACAACATCGACAGTAATGTGCCAAACACCGGCAGCAGATAGATAAATAAACCCGCTCTGGGCGCACCGAGTTTCGCGACCCCATAGTTCCAGAAGAAGTACGCCAGTACCGAGGGGAATACCGCCACATAACCCAACACCATCAGATTATCGGCGACCAGCGCGATCCGCAGCCCCTGCCCTAACTCCCACAGATAAAGCGGCAGCAACACCAGGCAGCCAGCCAACACCGTACTGCCCAGCAGCGCCGCGTTACTCAGCGCCACCGGCCGCCAGTTTAACGCCACGGTATAAAGCGCCCAGGAAAACATCCCCACCAGAACCCAGAGGTCACCTCGGTTCACCTGCAACTGTAGCAGCTGGGTCAGATCGCCGCGCAACACGATACAAACCACCCCCAGCAGCGACAGTGCCAGACCCGCCGCCTGCAACCGGTTGATCGCCTGCCCCAGCAGCAGCACCGCCAGCAGCATCACCACGCTCGGGACCACCGATTGCAGCAAGGTCGCATTGGTGGCCGTGGTGTACTGCAAGCCGAGGTAGATAAAGGTGTTGAAGTTAACCACCCCCAGCACCGACAGCAGCAGCAGTATCTTCCAGTGTTTAAACAGCAACGCACGTTCGGCATACAGCCGGGGCGCCACCCAGGGCAGCAACACCAGCAGTGCCAGCAGCCAGCGCCAGAAGGACAGCGATAACGGTGGCAGGGTCAGGTGTGTCGCCCGGGCGACCACAAAATTCCCAGCCCAGAACAGCGTGGTTAGGACCAGCAACAGATGCGGCACAAAGCGCATCATGCTCTGTTACTCCCGCCAGGAGTTGAATCTGTAGCAGAAGCCTCAGTAGTCGCAGCGGCTGCTGAGTCAGGCAAAGTCAAATCAGTAGCCTCCTTTTCGGTATCTCGGGATGCGAGCCAGAGCCGCAGTTTTTGCGCCACCCAGCCCCCTTGTATGGGCTTACCCAGCACATAATCGAGCACATTGGCGTTACTCAGAATCCAGTCCTGCTGGCGGTAAGCATCTGCTTTGCCGCAGAACAGGATACGATCGCCCGGCTGCAGTGGCTGATCCGGTTCCGGCAGCAGCGTGTAGCTGTTATCCCGTTTGAGCATCAACGCTAACGCCGCCAATTTTCGGCCCCGATCGCGCGGATCCTGATACAGATCCCGAAGACAGATCGTATCACCCTGCTGCAGCCCCTCCAGTACCGCTACGGCATCGATGGCATCGATGCCGTAATCCCAGCTATCCAACTCATCCGTGCCCACCAGCGTACTCATCCGGTTAAGCAGCGAACGCGCCCAGACCTCGGGCTGCTCGCGTAGCTGCTGTAGAAAAGCGGGGATCAGCGGGGTCTTGAGCTGCAACAGAATATGGTTGGCGATAATCCGTGCTGGCTCCATCACCAGATCCGTTTTCGCCGCCGCAAACACCGCCGCGTTGCTGCTGTTATTCTGCCGTGCAACCGTCATCAGTTTGGGGTTAAGCTCCAGCGCGGTCATGATGATCGACAGGTTGTTGGCATCATTATCAGTCCCCGCCACCAACCCTACGGCCCCCTCGATACCCGCCTGCCTCAGCGTCACCGCCTCGGTCCCCAGCCCCTGTACAAAGTCGATCTCGAGCCCGACAGGTTCGGGATAACTATCAATCAGGGTCAGCGAAACCGGCTTACCTTCAAAGCTGCGGTGCAGCGCCCGACCAAAACGGCCATAGCCACAAATCACCCAGCGCCCCTGAGTCTTTTGATAGGCACTTTTGAGCGAGCGATGTTCAGGATTGGTCATCCAGTCATAGATCAGATGTTTATAGGGAGAATGCAGCGCCAGCGCCAGATAATCCGCATAGGTCACAAAGGGATCGATAATCTGATCGGTCCCGAAAGAGGCCAGGTTGGCGGTGGTGATCTCCGATGCACTGCGACAGATCACCGGCAGTCGCTGCTCCTTGGCCAGCAATTTGGTGGCAATCGCCACCGCCAGGTTGACCTCATCCTGATTGGTTAGCGCCAATACGCCCAGACAGTGCGGACTCAACAAGCCCGCATCAGACAACACCTCGGGTTCAGACGCATCTGCGCACAACCCGGGAACAGAGAGCGGTAGCGGGTCCGACTCCAGCGCATCGATCCGCTGCCGGTCAATATCCACGACCACCGCCCGGACACCCCGTAGCGCCAGGTGGTGCACCAGCAGATGACCGGTCACGCCGTAACCGCACACCAGATAAAAGGGTTCATGGATCCGGCGCACGTTGCGGATAAAACTGTACCGGCTCATCTGGCGGATAAAAGCCTGATCCTGAAACAGGGTCAACATCTTACCGATGCCGTAGAGCCAGGCGACCACCGTGGCGTAGATACACACCAGAGTCCACATCCGCTGTGCATCGGTAAAGGCATAGGGAACCTCGCCAAAGCCGATGGTCGAGCCCATAAAACTAACAAAATAGAAGGCGTGAAAGAAATCCATCCGCCAGGGCTGGCCCTGGTCATCCATGCCGGGAATCAGCACCAGCCCAAGCACACTGACGGCATACACGACAATCAGCGTAATCAGCGGTTTGCGTAGCCGCCTGAACACGGTAAAAAAGATATGGTTCATGGCATCGAAGCCCGGGTCATAGTTATAGCCACGTACCGTTAACGCCGCAGCTGAATGGTTTCAACCATCAGCAGAATCACCGAGGTCAGGTTAGCCAGCAGGGCACCGGCCGAGAGCGAAACGATACTGGACATCACCGACGGTGTCATGCCGCTGCCGCTGATCTGTTCGGCATAGCCCCAGACAAAAGCGGCGGCAACCAGCTGTAGATCCGCAACCAGACTGGTCGCCAGCAATACCGCACCGATATGGGTGCGATCACCAAATTTCAGCACCGTAGCGATCATACTGACCACTAGCGCGGCAAAGAATTCGTAGACGTTATGATGCTCGGGGTTGTCGATATCCCCCATAAAAAAGCCAAAGTTAACGGTCAGTGCCAACACGATGAAAAATGCAAAAGCGACCTTTTCCCGATTCATGGGATCTCCCTGAGATTAGCGACATGACATTAATGAGGAGTCGATTCTAAATCAGTCGGTTAGGCAAAAGAAGCGCGTATTCTGTCGGGTGCTGGTGTTATCCCCCGTAACGACACAGTATCATGCCCAGATTCCAACCTGTTTTAGAGATAATCATGCACAAAACCATCGATCAAAAATATATGCAGGTGGCCCGCGCCTGCCTCCAGGTCCTCAACAACGTTAACCCTGCCGCCGATCGCAACGCCCAGATTCAGGAGCTCTATAACGCCATCGATACCGCGATTAACCAACTGTATAAACAGCAGGAGCAATCACTGGGGCGCAGTTTCAGCGCACTGCGGGCGATAGCCGCACTCGATCCCGACGACGATAACATCGCCGATGCGATCAAACTGGCCCACGAAGCCTTGCCCCCGAGTCATTAATAGCTTGCGTTGCTAGCTGGCTAGGCCCACAACAGAATATCTTCTGTCGCCGGCTTAGCATTTTGCTGGTCACAGGGAACCCGCTGGCGGTTTCCTGTCTAAGCCTCAACAACCTTCCTATCTCGCCATTCACAGAGTGCCGCGTCATGCTCCGACAGCCTGTCTTACTTACCCGCATCCTGATGTTCATGTTGTTGTGGGCCAGCGCCCACAGTGTTGCGGCTGCGGCGCGCCCCGGTGAGATTATCCAGAGTCCCAACGACCCCAGAAGTTATCTGGCGTTTGAACTCGATAACGGCCTCAAGGTGGCGGTGATCTCAGACCCCGGCGCAGATCAGGCCAGTGCCAGCTTGGAAGTCGGTGTCGGCAGCGGCGATGATCCCAGCGCTACCCAGGGCCTGGCCCACTTTCTGGAACACATGCTGTTTTTGGGTACCGATAAGTATCCGGACGCCGGTGCCTATCAGGCTTACATCAGCCAGCACGGCGGTAATCACAACGCCTTCACCGCCCACGACCGCACCAACTATTTCTTTGATATTGACCAGAGCCAGCTGGCACCCGCACTGGACCGCTTCTCACGCTTCTTTATCGCGCCCCTGTTCACCCCTGAGTATGTCGATCGCGAACGCCACGCGGTGCATTCTGAATACCAATCCAAACTCAAAGAGGATGGCCGCCGCCAGTACGCGGTACTCCGAGAGGTGATCAACCCCGCTCATCCGCTGGCCACCTTTGCCGTCGGCAGTCTCGATACACTCAAAGATAATGACCAAGGCACGCTGATCGACGCCCTGAAGCAGTTTTACCAGCGCTATTACAGCGCCGATAACATGTCCCTGGTGGTGCTGGGACGCGAGTCCACCGCCCAGCTTAAAGCACTGGTGGA
>SDWN01000512.1 GCA_004195305.1 Neptunomonas sp.
CGGGGACCACAGGGATCGGGTCGCGGGTAATGTCGATACCGTATTCCATGCATTTTGCGTAGATGGTCGGGAAGTGGCTGCGGATGAACTCAGCGGGCTTGTGGGATATGTCCAGGTACAGGCAGTCGCATCCGAGTCGTTTCATTTCATGGTCAATAGCGCGAGCGACTATATCCCTGGGTGCAAGCTCCTTGCGCTCATCGTAGCGATGCATAAAGCGCGAGCCGTCAGGAAGTAGTAGGTGGCCGCCTTCGCCGCGAACCGCTTCGGATATCAGAAATGATTTGGCTTGCGGATGGTATAGGCAGGTCGGATGGAATTGGTTGAACTCCAGATTCGAGACTCTGCAGCCTGCCCGCCATGCCATGGCGATGCCGTCACCTGAAGAGCCGTCTGGGTTGCTGGTATAGAGATAGGCTTTGCTGGCGCCGCCTGTGGCCAAGACGACGAATGGGGCAAGGAGGGTTTGTACGTGTCCGCTGTGCTGATTGAGGACGTAGGCTCCGATGCAGTGGTTATCAGCCAGGCGAAGTTTGTGACGTGTGATCAGGTCGATGGCGATGGAATCAGGCAGCAAGGTGATGTTGCTGTTTTTAGTCGCCTGTTGCAGTAGGGTCTCAGATACGGCCTTGCCCGTGGCATCGCTGGCATGAATTACGCGGCGATGGCTATGCCCCCCCTCTTTGGTCAGGTGTAGAGTTTCGTTGGCTGGGTCGCGGGTGAAGGGGACGCCCTGTTCGATCAGCCAGTCGATGCTGGCTTTACCGTTGTTGACCGTAAATTCGACGGCATTGAGGTGGCTGAGCTGGGCCCCTGCAGTCAATGTGTCCTGAACATGGTTTTGAGTGGAGTCTTGAGGATCGTAGACTGCGGCAATGCCGCCTTGGGCCTGGTAGGTTGATCCTGATCTCAGGTTGCCTTTGCTTAATACCGCAACGCGTGCGTCGGAGGCTAGTTTTAGCGCTAAGGTCAGACCTGCTGCGCCACTGCCGATTACAAGAACATCGAAATGCAGCTGTTTACTCATTTGTAACAAGGCTCAAAGGTCCGCAAGCAGAATCAAATCGCTCGGCGGTAGCTTGAATTGCATCGTGCCAGGGATTGGCACACCGTTAATATCCACTCAGGGGCGGCAAGCATATCACACTCAAAAAAAATGCAGGTATCACTGTTGGAACTAACTGTCTTCGCTGTGTTCCTATTTGGTAGCTGTTTCGGCAGGAGAGAAGGGCTTTGGTGGCTCGGTTGTATTAACACGGGGTACGCGGTAGTTTAGCCGGATTACTCATTACCTGGTTATAAGGGCTGAACGGATTGTCGACAGCAAAGAAAGAACCAACTGATCAGCAGTTGGTTGAGCGTGTACAGCAGGGTGACAAGCGCGGTTTTGATCTGTTGGTGAAGCGATACCAACATAAGATCATAGGTTTGATTGGTCGTTATGTCTATGACCATCATGAATCGATGGATGTTGCTCAGGAAGCGTTTATCAAGGCGTATCGGGCACTGCCGAATTTTCGTGGTGAAAGTGCATTTTATACCTGGATGTACCGGATTGCGATTAATACAGCCAAGAACCACTTGGTGGCCAAGGGACGCCGCCCTCCGGATGTGGATGTGAGTGTCGAGGATGCGCAGTATTTCGAAAACCCGCTGCTGCATGAGATCGAGACGCCAGAAAACAATCTGTTTAAGCAGGAGCTTGAGCAGGCGGTGTTTCAGGCTTTAGATCGGCTTCCTGAAGATTTACGCACGGCATTGACGTTGCGGGAGTTTGAGGGGATGAGTTACGACGAGATCGCTCAGGTTATGGATTGCCCTGTCGGTACGGTTCGTTCGCGGATATTCAGAGCGCGGGAAGCGGTGGATAAGGTGGTTGCACCGATGCTGAATTGATACAGCAAATTGTTTGCGGCAGTTAACGGATGTTTAGCCAGGCGCGCCGGTCCGGAGTGCGCTAGTGCTGAATATGCAGAGACAGAGTGTGCCGAAACAGAGTGTACCGAAACAGAGTGTGCCGACCTGGAAGCAGGTACGAGCCTTTCAATTAGAGGTGGCAAATGAGCGATAGCATTAAACTGACTCTGTCAGCGTTGATGGATGATGAGGCGGGTGAATTCGAGCTGCGTAAAACTCTTGAACAGCTGGATTCTTCTTCCGCGGCGGTTTGGTCCAGATATCATCTTGCCAGTGCCGTGCTGAAGCGTGAAACGCCCGCGCAGGCGCAGTTAGATATCAGTGCGCAGGTTATGGCAGAGATTGAACAGGAGCCGCGGTATCAGCGGTCAGCAAAGCCTGTTGTTAGTCGTTTTCAATGGCGTCCTCTGGGGAGTGTCGCCATTGCCGCATCGGTAACTATGATGGTGATCTTTGGGGCGCAGACCTACCAGGGAGAGGGAGGCACCGTGGTCGCGCCATCTCCGGTGGTGTTGTCCGGACCGCAACCGATTAATGCTAGCGTAATGCCGGTGCAGTTCGGCGAGCGATCCGGGGTGGTCCCTTCATTACAGCAGGCGGAGGTGATCCGGCTGTCATCTTCAATGGAGTATTACATCGATCAGCATCGTGCTCGTGTTAATAATGGTCCGGTACGCTGGTTGGTGGAGTGGATGCCAGAAGGGTTTGAGATGATTGAGCATGACCGTCTTAGAGATTCAGAGGTACTGCTTTATTCAAATGGGCAAGCCAGCGTTTCAGTGTCGGTGCAGCCCTATGCGAGCAAAAAAGCCAGCCCTGGTGCGATGCACTCGGGTGCAACGGTGGCCGTCGGCAAGCAGGTGAGTGACCAGTTTGTGACCGTAGTCGGGGATGTCCCCTTTATGATCGCCGATCGAATCGCATCATCGGTTGCGTTGAAGGGTGATTAATTAACATGCTAACAGAACAGGCACAGGTGGTCTCTGTTGCGGCTGAGGGCGTGCGGGTCGAGACGGTGCGTCGTAGTGCCTGTTCCAGTTGCCAGTCGAAATCGACTTGCGGTCAGAAACTGCTAGCCGAAATTGGCCAGGGGCAGCGTTTTGAAATTGTCTCGGCTAATCCTCAGGGGTTGGTGCTTCAGCCTGGCGATATTGTCGAGCTTGGGGTGGAAGAGGCATCGTTTCTGCAGGCCTCTATGATGATATATATGCTGCCGTTGTTCGGGTTGATTGTACTGTCAGCGGTTGCTACGGCAGCAGGTGCGGCGGAATTAATTGTTATTTTAGCGGGCTTGTCGGGGTTGTTGCTTGGGTTTGTTGTAGTTAGAGGCTGGAGTCGCAGGGGACAGCAACAATGTCGTTATCAGCCGCAGATATTGAGGCTAAAAGATTGACTGTTGCGGCTGGTTTTATCGCGAGTGCAAGGAGATTTTGATGAGTTTTAGTGCTTACCCGAAGTTTTTTTCTGTTGTGCTGGGGTTGATATTGCTCGGTGGGGTGGCCCGTGCGGCTGCGTTGCCCGATTTTACCGAGTTGGTAGAGCAGGCATCGCCAGCGATCGTTAATATCAGCACGATTCGTAATAGCAATACAGAAGGGAGAGAGGGGCGCTTAAATCAGGAGCAGCTCCCTGAGATTTTCAAGCATTTTTTTGGTGAACGCGGATTTGACGGGCGTAAATATGATCGTCAGCGTCAGCCGCAGTCTCTGGGGTCGGGCTTTATTATCTCTGTCGATGGTTATGTGCTGACCAATCATCATGTCGTCAAAGGGGCAGACCGTGTCTTGGTGCGGCTCAGTGATCGGCGTGAGCTGGAGGCTGAGTTGATAGGCGTAGATCCTCGTTCAGATCTGGCGTTGCTAAAACTGGATGCCAAGGATCTGCCGGTGGTGAAAATTGGCGACTCGGACAAGCTTAAGGCGGGTGAGTGGGTGTTAGCGATAGGCTCACCTTTTGGCTTTGACCATAGCGTGACCGCCGGTATTGTCAGTGCTACCGGGCGGAGTCTGGCTAATGAGAATTATGTGCCTTTTATTCAAACTGATGTGGCGATTAATCCGGGAAACTCGGGCGGACCGCTGTTCAATCTGGATGGCGAAGTGGTGGGTATTAACTCGCAGATTTATACCCGTTCCGGTGGGTTCATGGGGTTGTCTTTTGCGATACCAATGAGCATGGCGATGGAGGTGGTTGAGCAGCTGAAGGTTGGCGGTCATGTGGCTCGGGGTTGGCTGGGAGTGATTATCCAGGAGGTCAATCGCGATCTGGCAGAGTCTTTCGGGCTTGATCGGCCGAAGGGTGCGTTGGTGGCGAAAGTTCTGCCGGGTAGTCCGGCGGAGGCGGCTGAATTAAAAGAGGGTGATATTGTTATCGCCTTTAATGGTGAGCCGATCGAACGGTCAGCTGAGTTACCTCCGTTGGTTGGGCGGGTGGCCCCCGGAAAGACCGTTAAGCTTGATCTGGTGCGGAGTGGACGGAATAAAACCATCGCGTTAACCATAGGAGTGTTGCCGGAAGAGGGGGTGATGCTCAAAGCAGGCGCGGCTACCTCTGCGGCAGATATCAATCCACTCAAGGTAAGGGTCGCGGCGCTAGAGCAGGAGCGCGCCCAGCAGTGGGAGCTTAGCGGCGGTGTGGTGGTACGGGAGGTGCTGGCAGGTCCTGGTGCCGATGCCGGGCTGGTGGTAGGGGATGTGATAACGATGCTCAATGGTCAGCCTGTTGGGGATCTGGAGGGCTTTGCCGAGGTGGCTACGGCTCTGCCTAAAGGCAAGGCGGTGCCGATGCGTATTGTGCGTCGTGGGAGTCCCCTGTTCTTACCGCTCAAGATTAAACCCTGAGCGAGCTAAGGCTTTGTGAATGGCTCTATGGCTGAAAATAGGCTAGACTCACGCGCTTAATTTTCCAGCTCTTTATGGGCGTCTAGGTGCTATTGCTTTGAGTGACCTCAGTCATATCCGAAATTTTTCCATTATCGCTCACATCGATCACGGCAAGTCGACGTTGGCTGATCGTTTTATCCAGACCTGCGGTGGCTTGAGTGAGCGCGAGATGGAACATCAGGTGCTCGATTCGATGGATATCGAACGTGAGCGCGGCATTACCATTAAGGCCCAGAGTGTCACGCTGGACTACCAGGCCAAAGATGGTAAAACCTACCAGCTTAACTTTATCGATACTCCCGGCCATGTGGACTTTTCTTACGAGGTTTCACGCTCTCTGGCCGCGTGCGAAGGCGCGCTGCTGGTGGTTGATGCTGCTCAGGGGGTGGAAGCGCAGTCTGTAGCCAACTGTTATACGGCGATCGAGCAGGGCTTGGAAGTGGTGCCGGTGCTGAACAAGATGGACCTGCCGCAGGCCGATCCTGACCGGGTCAAGCTGGAGATCGAAGAGGTGATCGGTATCGATGCCCATGATGCCGTGGCGGTTAGCGCCAAGAGCGGTATGGGGGTAGAAGATGCGCTGGAGCAGTTGATCGAGTTGATTCCACCACCTGTCGGCGATATCGATGCGCCGCTGCAAGCGTTGATTATCGATTCCTGGTTTGATAATTACCTGGGCGTTGTCTCGCTGGTGCGCGTGATGCAGGGGACGCTGCGTAAAAAAGATAAGATTCTGGTTAAATCCACCCATCAAAGCTATCAGGTTGATGATGTCGGCGTGTTTACCCCGAAACGTCTTCCTACCGAGATGCTGAGAGCTGGTGAAGTCGGCTATGTAGTCGCCGGTATCAAAGAGATTCAGGGTGCGCCGGTGGGGGATACACTGACCCACGCCAAGACCCCGGATGTGGAGAGTCTGGTCGGTTTTAAGCAGGTTAAGCCGCAGGTCTACGCGGGCATGTTTCCGGTCAGTTCTGACGATTTTGAAGATTTTCGTAATGCCTTAGACAAGCTGACGCTGAACGATGCGTCGCTGTTTTTTGAGCCAGAAAGCTCTGATGCGCTGGGTTTCGGTTTTCGTTGCGGGTTCCTGGGCCTGCTGCACATGGAGATTATCCAAGAGCGGCTTGAGCGCGAGTATGATCTGGACCTGATCACTTCGGCGCCGACTGTTGTCTACGAGGTTGAGTTGGAATCGGGCGCCGTCATCAATGTCGATAGTCCCTCCAAGCTCCCCGATTTTGGTTCGATCAAAGAGATGCGCGAGCCGATCGTCGAAGCTAACATGCTGATGCCAAAAGAGTATCTCGGCGCGGTGATTACACTGTGCGTTCAAAAACGTGGGGTGCAGAAGGATCTGAAGTACCTGGCCACCCAGGTATCGCTCACCTATGAGCTGCCGATGAGTGAGGTGGTGATGGATTTCTTCGATAGGCTGAAGTCGGTCAGTCGCGGCTACGCGTCGCTGGATTACAGTTTCGTGCGCTTTGAACCTGCCAACCTGCTGCGCTTGGATATCCTTATCAACAGCGAGCGGGTCGATGCGCTGGCGGTAATCATGCATAAAGACCAGGCCATGCCTAAAGGCCGGGCATTATGCGATAAAATGAAGGATTTGATTCCCCGGCAGATGTTCGACGTGGCTATTCAGGCTGCTATCGGCGGTAAAATCATCTCCCGCACCACGGTTAAAGCGCTGCGTAAGAATGTTATCGCGAAATGTTACGGCGGAGATATCAGTCGCAAGAAAAAGCTGCTGCAAAAGCAGAAAGCGGGTAAGAAACGGATGAAGCAGGTGGGCAACGTTGAGGTGCCCCAAGAGGCTTTCCTCGCTGTATTGAAGATGGACAATTAAGCCGATGGATATCGATTTCTCGTTAGTGCTTGTAATCGCCGTTGCCGTGACCGGTGCGGTATGGCTGTTTGATCATCTGCTGCTGGCCCCTCGGCGTAAACCCTTGTTGGTCAGTGCTCAGGCGCAGTCCGGTACGGATATTACCCCCGAGGCGCTTGCAAAACTGGTACCCGAGCCCATCCTGGTTGAGTATGCGAAATCGTTCTTTCCGGTTTTGGCTTTGGTGCTGGTACTGCGCTCGTTTTTGGTTGAGCCCTTCCAGATTCCGTCCGGATCGATGCTGCCAACGCTGCAGATTGGTGATTTTATTCTGGTCAACAAATTCCATTATGGGCTACGCCTGCCCGTTGCTGGCACCAAGGTAGTTCCGTTTAATGATCCTCAGCACGGCGACGTGATGGTGTTTAAATATCCCAAGGATCCACGAATTAACTACATTAAGCGGGTCGT
>SDWN01000754.1 GCA_004195305.1 Neptunomonas sp.
TTCCACACCTTGGCAATCATAAAGCACCAAGGGAGCTTCGGACTGGCATTGAGACAAAAGTAATGACAATTTATCAAAAGAGCTTACAGATTCAGAATGGAGGTCTGCCTCATTTTTAACATATGAAACGAGTAAGTTGTTTTGCAAACGGTTTTGGCCAACAAAATAGACCGTAGCGGAAGCTGGAAGTGACATTTGACCCCCCCTTCAAATCTAGGGCATACATAGCCTACGACAATCTTAATCCCAGAAAGCGTATGACATAATATCATTAACAAAGTCTTCGCACGCGCATTAGTGTGACACTGTTTTAGTAAAAATCAAGCCCACCACTTTCAATATTTTGCAGTAGATAATAACCATCAATGAATCTTCAAGGCCGCGCTCCAGGCAATCAATTGCTTTGCCAGCTTTTTTCTCCATCTGTTCGGCCAAGGCATCGAAGCGTTGTCGAGCGTCTTTGGCGTTGTCAGAACCAAATATTCGCTTGAGGCCTTCGCCCATTTCCTTCTTGTGCTTTGCGCTGGTATGCGAAAGGACATTGCGCATGAAATGGACCTGACAGCGTTGCCATATTGCTCCCTGAAAGCAACGCCGGGCCGCGTTTACTAATCCACTATGATCGTCCGAAACAACGTAGCTGACCTCTTTCAGCCCACGTTGTTTGAGCCAGCGAAAGGTTTCAAGCCAAAAGGCTTCGGATTCGCTGTCACCGATACGCAGGCCCAATATTTCGCGGTTTCCCTGTCCATTGACACCCGACACCACCATCGCAGCTTTTGACTGCACCGCGTCGCCTTCACGTGCCTTGAAATACATGGCATCGACGATCACAAACGAAAAGGCACCCAGCTCCCGTTCGTTGAATGCGGTAACCCGGCCGTCCAGCGCCATGCACAGATTGGCTGACGGTCGATTTTGAAAAAGACGCGCCGCAAAGTTCCTTAGTGATTTTCGTCACCTTGCGGGTCGAAACACCATTAACGACCATCTCCATCAACGACAGAACCAACGCTTGCTCTGAGCGCTGGTAGCGGGAAAATATCTCCGTAGAAAACTGACCATCGCTCATCTGCGGAACGCGTAGTGTCAGAGGTCCGATCCGTGTGTAGAGCTGACGGGGGCGGTATCCGTTACGGTAGGCGACCCGTTCGTCAGATCGTTCATAACGCCCGGCACCAACCTGTTCGCTTGCCCGCGCTTCAAGGACTTGATTCAGTAAAGCTTCCACCAGCGTCGCCAATCCGTTTTTTTCTGACAGAAGGCTCGACAAAACACCGCCAGGGACATTAATCTCATAATCGGTCATCGTGGTTTTCCTTTACTCGTTTGGGGTTGATGCTTCGCAACACCAATCCTACGAGATAAGGACCACGATGGCCTCATGAATTTACAGCACTATACGGAAACAACCTCTTGGATTTTGTGCCACATTGTTTTCAGAGCCAAAAACCTGAGCGAATCTAACATTACTAAATACCCTGATAAATCAGAAAAACTCCCGATCTGCTGACCGAGGGTTTTGAGTGTCTGATTAATGGTGCCTTATGAGAGGAAATCCTTCAGTCGACGCGAGTCGCATGACTAACGTTATGATGTCTACTAATTACAGATCTACCTCATGTTTCTTCCATTACTAAAAAGCGGACAGTGTTGAAACGCTGGCGTGCAGGCAGTCGAGGTGGGCTGAATAGATACCAAGAAGTTCATCGCTGGGAAGGGATCTTGTCCACTTGACCTTGTCAGAAAATGACAGTTTTCTCATTTCAAACAATGGGCAAGACTCGGGATTACCACCCCTCTGGCATTCGACTGTCAGTCCTATCAATATCGCTCTTAAAGTTTCTGCACTTTCTGTATATGGCATGTTCGTCCCCCTGCCGAATTTTTGAGTTATTCCCCGCAGTCGAGTGATAACGCAACAAAATCAATTATACACTCGTTATATTGTTGCTTGGAGGGGTAGTGTCATTAAGGTCGAAATCGATGACCCCGATTGTGTTTTTTGGTGTTGATGTCTTACACGTTACCCCCTGCTGTCGTGTTATTGCTTTTCCAATGTCAAGGACTGAACGCCTGATATGCTGTTTTGTTGAAAATCGAGGATCATCAGAGGCCAGATGTCGGTCATTCATGCAGACCCTGTTGAACAAGAACGGCCAACCCGATATTACGAGTTGGTCGTTTCTGTGTCCTATTGATGGTGACTTATAAGAAAGGGTACACCCGTTTTCGACAGTTGCCATTTTCTGTGTTTTATAAATAGCCGAGCGGATGAAGGGAAAACATGTTCTCCTAGGTATGACCTGCCTCTCATCGCGGGATAAAGATATTTTTTTCTTTTCAATGTGCTCTTTATGGATATTGATAGACTGTCATGGTAAATTTATAATATTGATAAGGCATAGAAAGGGAGGCATAATTAATTCGGTCCAGAATTTACGTATTGCGGTAGTTCTAATTTTGCCTTTGTTCTTTTGGGGCTGTGTGCACGGCAGAGTTTTTTGAAGACGGGAAAACCGCCTCTTCTACTCTTTTTCTGGTAAGGCGGATATGTCAGCTGTTCGTCCACAAATCAGCGAGCGGGAAATGGGCCACCTATTCTCGGCTCCGCACGTAGCGGTTCAGATACTCTGGGCGTGCCATGCGGCAGTTTTTTCTCCGCAGGACCTGCGGAAACTCATCCTACAGGACAGTGCTTTCTGCGCCAAGATTCTCAATGCAGCGGTTAAGTCTTGCCCTGAACGAGTCGATCCGTCGGCACCTCTTTCCTCATCCCTTGAATGCCTCAGCCTTCCAGTTATTAAAAGCCTTGCCATCCAGTCTGCGCAGCGTTTGGTGGAAACCAACTTCACCGCTGCACATGTTAAGTTTATGCGGGAGCTCAGCTTTTATTCGCAGGTTGGAAGTATTACCTCACTTTGTCTGGCTGAATCGATTGCCTACCCGGATCCGGAAGAGGCTCAGTTAGCCGGCCTTTTGTTTAATATCGGGATGCTGACGCTCTTTTCAAAAAATCCCGAACGGTACCGGAACGATATCGGAAGTGCGCTGAGTAGCAGGGAGGTCAGGGGACGGGAACAGATCAGCTTTGAGTCTGACCATCTCCAAGCTGCCGATGCCCTGATCTCAGGTTGGCAACTCGATTCGTTCATGGCCGACGCCATCAATTTTATGCATCTTGATATAGATCAATGTCGAGACTCGCCCCCCTTGATTCGGATCGTCCGCTTGTCGCTGGAAATCTGCAGAAGTCCATTTGCGCTAAACGACGAGCTCCTGTCTGCAGCCGAGAAGCTGTTCAACCTTACAAAGAGTGATACCGAATACCTTCTCAAACGGGTGGAGAACCAGTATCGCAGCCTGTCACCCTTTAACGGCAATCAGGAAGATTGCCTGGAAGAGGTCGGTCAGGCACAGAAACGTTTAACCTCGTTGGTCTTTTCCATTGCCGACCAGGAAGGTGTTCGTTCACAGCTTGCCGATTCGGACGGAGTGGAAACATTTGTCGGGACCTCCCGTCATCTCTACCTGCATAATTCGGCGGCGCAGGAAGCTGTTTTCTTTACGGTCGATCTGCAGAACTCGATACTTTCAGGCTGGCCATCCCGCGAGCAAACTCGTTTGATCCGTGAGTTTAAGACGCCCTTGAGTTCAAGGAGCCTGCTTGCAGAAGCTCTTCTGAGCGGTAAAGTTCGGCATTCCTTCGCCAGGGATAGCTACGACCTTTCGTTGTTTGACCGGCAACTGATCAGGCTCTGCAAGGGCCGAGGGATTGCCTGCCTGCCTTTGCAAGTGAAGGGGCAGTTGCTAGGAGGCATCGCTCTTGGAGTTGATAACACGTCCGAGGCGGAATCCTTTGCCGCGCCCCAAATGCAATTACTCAACTGGTCCGTTGCGAAGTCGCTGGCTTCGTTGACGGCGCTTCGGCCGGAGCTGCCGACAGCCGAACCAGTCAGCGGCAATACCGATTTGATCCCTAAATTGGCTCATGAAATCAGTAATCCGCTGACAATTATCAATAACTATATAAGTGTTGTAGGCACCCTGCTTGAAGGGACTGAAAACACAGAGATCCTTCCGGCAATCGAGAACGAAATTAACCGGATCAGGGAAATATTAAGGTATTACACTGATCTGAAAGATACGCCGCAGCTGCCGGATGCAGAGATTGCCCCCAATGAGTTGGTTCTTTCCGTTATTGAAAGCCTGAAACTGACCTTTTTTACGCCGAAAAAAATCGAAATCAGCGAGAATTTCGACACCTCGATACGTCCGGTTAAAACAAAACCGGTGGTAATCAAGCAGATCCTAGTCAATCTGTTGAAGAATGCTGCAGAGGCTCTAGACAAAGGCGGTAAGATATCGCTGTCGACCCGCGAGCATAGGACATCGGATGGTCAGCATTATGTTGAGATCTGTGTCCAGGACAACGGACCGGGGATTGATAAAAAGATTCAGGACCGACTCTTTTGCCCTGTAACCAGCACTAAGGGTGGTGAGCATGCTGGACTCGGTCTGAATATTATTAAGGGAATGGTTGATGATATCGGCGCAAAAATCAGTTGCCACAGCTCGGCTGATTTCGGCACCAGTTTTAAACTTGTGATTCCAATATTTGATGAGTAAGTCCTTTACTTCTGCATTGATCATTAAGGAGGGATGTGGTTATGAGTGAAATCCTGACAGTTGTTTCAGAGATGAAAAGGAAACCGAAAATCCTGATTGTGGACGATGATGCGGCGATGCTGTCGAGCCTTCGCATGCTGCTTAAGGCGAATGGTCATGTAGTTGAATCTGCCCAGGGAGGGGAAAAAGCCCTCGAACTATTGACGGCTACGGACTACGAGCTGATGCTGCTCGACCTGCAGATGCCCGGTGTCGGTGGCCGTGAGGTGCTGCGGCATATCAAGACCAACGGGATCGACATCAAGGTGATCGTGGTCAGTGGCGAGACCTCTTTTTCTGCGGTTAAAGAGGCCTTGACCGAAGGAGCATACGATTTCGTGCGTAAGCCCTATGATGCTGGCGAACTACTGACGACCATCGACAATGGTCTACAGAGTCGTGAACTCGAACAGCAGCACAAAGCGTTGGGACATGCCCTTGAAGAATCGGAGAAACTTCACCGTTACATCGTTAACAACTCACCCGATATCGTTTATGTCCTCGACAACGAAGGTTGCTTTACCTTTGTCAATGACCGCACCGAAAATCTGCTCGGCTATAAACGTGAAGAGTTGCTCGGCCGGCACTTCTCGATGCTGATCCATGAGGAAGACCTTATCGAAGCCAGCTACGTGTTCAACGAGCGGCGTTCAGGAGTACGTGCATGCAAAGATGTCGAACTGCGCCTGAATATCAACGACGAAGCGAAGACTGTCCGCTATTTCGATACTCATGCTTTGCCGATTGAGCTGTATTCGGTGGGAATGTACAACCCCGGTGGTTTGGATGGTAAAAGTGAGTTTATCGGAACTTACGGCTGTGCCAGGGATATTACCGACCGTAGGCGTAACGAAGAACTGGTCAACTTCCAGGCCTTCCATGACCTGTTGACCGGTTTGCCAAATCGCGCCCTGTTTGAGGACCGGCTCAAATTGGCGATTGCCCATGCCTGCCGTTCCAGGGGACACCTGGCTGTAATGTACCTGGACGTGGATCGGTTCAAGCTGGTCAACGACTCGCTGGGACATGCCATGGGGGATAGGCTTCTTCAGATCTTCGCGGAACGGATTCTAGATTGTCTGCGCGCCGAGGACACCCTAGCGCGTTTCGGCGGTGACGAGTTTACTCTGCTGTTGCCGCAGATCAGCAACAAAGAGGATGCCGCCGCCGTTGCTAGAAAAATTCTCGAAAGCATCAGGGCTCCAATTCTTATCGACAATCAGGAGATATTCACCAGTGTCAGTGCCGGTATCGCTATGTTTCCGCAGAGTGGTGAAACGATTGAAACCCTAGTCAAGAGTGCCGATATCGCCATGTACCACGTCAAGTCAAACGGTAAGGACAGCTACCAGTTTTTCAGCGAGGAAATAAACGATTCCCATACTTGCCATCTGGCCGTAGAGCGGGATATGCACAAGGCTATCGCACAGCATCAGTTTGAAGTTTTCTTCCAGCCGAAAGTCAATCCGACCAGCTGTCAGGTCGTCGGGATGGAAGCTCTGATCCGCTGGAATCACCCGGAAAAAGGGTTGGTGATGCCCAGCGATTTCATCCCTATGGCGGAACAGACCAAGTTGATCGTCCCTATCGGCGACTGGGTACTCCACGCCACCTGCAAAGAGATCTGCCACTGGCGTGAACAGGGATTGCCTAAAATCAAAGTCTCAATCAATATTTCCGCAATCCAGATCGAACAGGAAGATTTCGTCAAGAAGATCGTCAATACCCTGGACGACTTCAAACTTAGCGGGGATTATATCGAGCTTGAAATCACCGAGTACGGGCTAATGAAGAATCGCGAAAATACCGTACAGAAGCTGCGGAAATTGAGTGCTCACGGCATCACTATTGCGATTGATGATTTCGGGACAGGCTATTCATCTTTGAGCTATCTGCAGAATTTTCCTGTCAACACTCTCAAGATAGATCGGTCGTTCGTCAAAAATATCGAATTCGATACCACAAAGACCTGCATTGTCAACGCCATCGCTTCCATGGCTAAGGGGCTGAACCTTCATATGGTGGCGGAAGGGGTCGAAACTGTTTCGCAGTTGAACTATCTGACAAATCTGGGTTGCGTTGAGGTTCAGGGATTCCTGTTCGGTAAGCCGCAGTCGGCACAGGTGACATTTGATCTGCTGTGTCAGCGAGTGGGTGGAGAATTGGAGAGTTGCCTGTATTATGGGTAGAGAGTTAAAAACAAATAAGCCCCCATTTCTGGAGGCTTATCGGACTACATAGAACTTATCCATATTTTCAAATGGTACCCGGGACGAGAATCGAACTCGTACAATCGTAAGATCGAGGGATTTTAAGTCCCTTGCGTCTACCAGTTCCGCCACCCGGGCATGAGG
>SDWN01000662.1 GCA_004195305.1 Neptunomonas sp.
TGCCCCCCGAGGTCATGGGGATCGGCCCCGTGGTCGCCAAAGCGCTCGCGATCCCCTACGTGGTCGCCGAAGCCTCCTACGCTGAAAAACAGCGCCATGGACCCTGGCAGCAGGGGCTAATCGACAGCGTCGCGGCCTTGCAGCAGGCCGCGACCATACTCTGCCTCAATCCGGCGGACCGGCCGGGTCTGGAATCGATCAGCTCTGCACCGCTGCATACGCTGGCGCCTTTTCTCGATCTAACCCCGTTCAAAGCCCGAGCCTCTCACATCACCCTGCGGACAACGTTAGCCCGCCGCTACAAGCTCGATCCTAGCCAACCCTGGCTAATCTGCGTGGCGATGATGCGTGCCGGTGACAAGCAGCACTCCTATCGCTTACTGGCAGAGGCATTGCAGCAGAGCAACACTCAGCCCTGGCAACTACTTATCATCGGAGAGGGCAGCGCACGCAGCCAGATCGAAAGCTATTTCCAACCTCTGGGCAAGCGTTGTCATTTTATCGGCCAGCGCTCGCAAGCAGAGATTCTGCCGCTGTTACAGGCCAGCGACCTGTTTGTTTGGCCCGCCGTTAACGAAGCCTTCGGCATGGCATTACTGGAAGCCCAAGCAGCCGCAACCGCGGTGCTGGCTGGCGATGAGGGCGGGGTCAGGTCGATTATTGAGCCCGACCGCAGCGGCTGGCTGGTTCCGGCGCGCGACCCTCAGGCATTTGCCCACACGCTGACACAACTACTAGCAGATCAGCAACGACTGACCCAGGCGGGCATTTATGCCCAACGTCAGGTCAAACAGCACCACAGTTTAGAAGCCGCCGGGGATCGATTACGCCAGCTACTCGGGCCTTTGATCTAAGCCCTGTACTAATTTCCAGCGGTGGCTAAGCACACCCTAGCTAGGAGGGGGGGATGAGAGGGATGAGAATAAAATGTCATCATAGAAAGAACTGTTTTGACCGTTCAGCCCCTCAGTTCAACGAAAAAGTATCATAATAACTCTCTCGGACTCCCGAAAGCAGGCCGATATGGTGAAAATAAAGTGCCATCATAAAGGTCAGCTTCGGCGCACTAATCGGACCGTTAGAGTTTTCTAATATGCTTTCCGAAAGGTGCTATTGAGTGATCGGCTTTCCGAGCTATTTTAAGTGGCGCAGTGGGTCTTGGCAGCCATGTAGTACGCGAATGATTTCAACCTGATTAGCTAGAACCCGATAAAACAATGTAATGGATGCTAGATAGCTAGCCGATTGGACCTTTCCCCACCGACGAATCCCATATTGGTAAATGTCTTTAAGATCATCCTTCGCGGCAGGCGCAATGACGAGCTGGTGAGATGGCATGCGGCTTAGCCCTAAATGTCATCAAACAGTGAATCCAGAGCAGCTCTGGATTCAATTACTACACCCTCGCCACGATCCAGTTGATCGGTGCCTACTTTAAGTTGTTCGCGTAGGCGAGCCAACTTTACCTCGTGAATCCAGTCTTCATGGGTATCCATAAAGCGCAGCGCTTCGCGGACGACTTCGCTGGCATTGTTGTATAAGCCGCTTTCAACTTTGGCTTTAATGCGAGACTCTAGTTCGGCAGTCAGTGATACGTGCATGGTTACCTCCAAGAGTAGATATTTATAGAATTATGCTAGGCAGGGATACAAAGGTTGTCAATGTTTGTATAGCGGGGCTGATGGGTTCGCTGGAAGTATGGAAGACATAACATGTGATGAACAGCCATCGCCAAGCATTTCAGGGGGCGTGGACTGGTGCGCAACATCGCTGCAAAAGTCGGTCTGGATGCGTGCTGGCGTTCACGAAGCTGAACGATCTATTCCGCGCTGATTGGAAGGCGTGACTTATGCTCAATTTTTTCAGTGCCTAGCGTTTTATTCTGCTTCGCGCAAGCGGTCATCACTAAAGGCGCTACCACTGCGGCATTACCATGAAGCATTTTCATTAAATACTTGGCGGTCAAAATCCCACCTGATTACCCAGAAAGCTCAGCCAAGGTGCAGCCGATCTATTCTTTCTGCATAAACCTACAACCCAAGCATGCATTTTTTGTGCGCCGGGCTTCAGCCTGACATGGGTAGCACTCTGGTCGGTATAACCACTAATCTGCATGAATGGCGGGGTTTGTGGATGGATATAGCATC
>SDWN01000273.1 GCA_004195305.1 Neptunomonas sp.
GAACTTTATCGATATCGCCGGTGCTGAGATGTTAATGCACGAAGCCCAGCGCCGACGAGGCAACGGCGGCGGCCTCTACCTGACCAATCTAAAAAAGGGTGCCTACGGCTTTCTGAAGCAGAGCGGTCACCTGGAAACGATCGGCCAAGCCAATATCTTCAACAGCAAGGGAGAAGCGATTAGCAACATCTACCTGCGCTTGCAACAGCAGATCTGCCAAGGCTGTAGCAGCAAGATCTTCCAGGAGTGCCGTCGTTCTCAGTGAACGTGGCAGCGCTCAGGTTCGATAGTTTTTGTGCCGAGGTCTCCGACGGTGCTACCCTGCCGCCATTGACCTTGGAGCCACGCATGCCAGCACCCGATCCTTCTGCCGCCATCAGCCACGCTTACTCAGTCGCGCAAGCGCCGGTAGAGGTGGAGATCGTGATCAAGAAGAGTCGCTTTATTGCCCGCGCCGCCTTCGCCGCCGACAGGGAGCAGGCGATGCAGTGGCTGGCTCAAGCCAAAACAGACTATCCTGACGCGCGCCATCACTGCTGGGCCTACTTATTAGGGCCACCGCAGGCGCCTCGCAGCCAAGCCTTTTCTGATGACGGCGAGCCCGGCGGCACCGCCGGAAAGCCTATCCTTAATGTCTTGCAGCACAAGCATGTCGGCGATCTGATGCTGATCGTGATCCGTTATTTTGGCGGCATCAAACTGGGTGCAGGAGGATTGGTTCGCGCCTATGGCCAGGCCGCTCAGGCGGCCATAGAGCAGCTCAGCTGCCGTGTGCTGCAACCACAACAGCGGATCCGGGTGGGCTGCGATTTCGCTCAGGAACAGTATCTGCGCCACTGGTTTGGCAACCATGAGGGTACGATTACGGCCGTAGATTACGCCGAAGCCGTCAGTATCCAGGTCTCAATGGCGAGCGCTGAACTGCCGCAGTGGCATACAGAAGCGGCGCGTCTGGGGCTGAGCTACCAGATGATCGACTCAGCACTCTCATGATCTATCTATCCCTAGGTGCTGACCGAGAATAGACCAACCTACTCGGCAACCGCTCCTGCGTTGCTCTACCTCCTGCATCCATGCAGTCGTGCGAAATTCGCATTCTCTTAGGATAGAGGGGGCCAGATTACCCGCTCATTTTTGGCAAATAGAACCACTATTCACAAGCTGCGTCCCTGCAGCTTGCCCTACGGGCAGCTATTGCTGTGTAAATCGGCTGTCCTGCCGTCCGAGGTCGGCAATGCCCTGCAAAGCTACCTGCCAAAATCTGCCAAGCCACCCACATTCGGGGGGGCATACTATTGGGTGAGAGGGCCCGAGGGCCTGGGTACACGAGTACTAAAACGCTTGGCACTGGAGCAAGGCGTGGTGATCAAATCTGGGGATATCTATTTCTACCAAGATAGCCCTCCACTGAACTTCTTTCGCCTGGGTTACTCCTCCATCGCCACTGGGCGAATTCGGCTAGGAATACAACGAGTAGCAAAAATTATCGACGAATTGATCTGCAGTGAGCGGCTGTAGACGACAGATGCTGTTAAAAAACTCGATAGCTCCGAATTTACACTGTATCCAGAAAATTTGACTCTCCGACAATCGCTTATACGCGACGTTCTCGATATAGGTAACTCAATTCGATCCCATCCAAAACAGGGTGTTCTTCAAAAGCCGGAGTGTTTCAATATTAACCCAGCGGGTTAATAGAAGACGCAAGGATGCGTCATCATGGGGCGAAGATCCATGAGAGCCCAGTAAAATCAAGCAATTCCACGCAACTGCGGCAGATTTCCGGGGCAATGGACAGATAGGTATGGAGCCTATTTTTCCACCAGGTTAATAGTATCGACACCGCTGCCTCTAACGGCCCCTCTACCTTAGCGGCCCTACATCATATTCAGATCACATAAGCGGAGATTGATCTCCGTTTTGGGGCTAGGCAATCGAGTAGGGTGAGGCGTCACCGCCTCATCCCTCTCACAGAACCGTACGTACGGGCCTCGTATACGGCTCATGCAAACAACTATCTCAGATCACTGA
>SDWN01000028.1 GCA_004195305.1 Neptunomonas sp.
ATCTTGTTTTTCATGATGCAGCCCTCGCTCACGCCGGTTACTTCAAATATAGGCACTGAGAGCTGGCTGAGCTTTGTGGGTAATCAGTAAAACTCATGACACAAATCAACATTACTCGTTACCTATGACTAAAGCCGTAGCGCCAAATGAAATATTGAAGCCCGCTGGTTGCTATCATCAAGCGCCACCATAACTATAATAAATAGGAAGCGCAGTATGCTTCGACGACTCAGCATCACCCCCCGGCTTTGGTTCATCCTCGCACTTTCCGTTATTGGCCTACTCATCGTAACGGCGGTTGCGGTCAGCAACCTCAAGAGTACACTGCTCGAACAGAAGCAAATCCAGACCCGCCATCAGGTCGAAACCGCACACGCCCTGATCCAGCATTTTTATGACCTGTCGCAAACCCATCAGCTTTCCGACCAAGACGCTAAAAAGGCCGCGATGGCTGCCGTTAAAGCATTACGCTACGATGGTGACGATTACTTTTGGATCAATGACATGACACCAGTCATGGTGATGCATCCGATCAAACCTGACCTGGACGGCAAGGACCTGTCCGGAATTAAGGACCCGAACGGCAAGCTGCTGTTTATGGCGTTCATCAAAACGGTGCAGCAACAGGGCAGTGGCTTTGTTGGCTACTACTGGCCAAAACCCGGCGCAAAAGACCCGGTGGAAAAACTCTCATACGTCAAAGGATTTCAGCCCTGGGGCTGGATTGTCGGCAGTGGTATCTATATCGACGATGTTGAGCAAGCCTTTGCTGAAAATGCCCAATACTTAGGCGCAATATCAGCGGCTATCATCCTGATTATCTTGCTGGTCTGCACCTTGATCGCAAAAAGCATTACCACGCCATTAAACGAAACCGTGGCGGCACTGCGCAACATTAGCGAAGGCGACGGGGATCTAACGGTACGTCTCACAATCAGCGCTAATGATGAGATCTCACAGCTACGCAGCAGCTTCAACCTATTTGTAGAAAAAATCCAGCGGGCCGTCTCCCAAGTCGCCGACTCCAGTGAAAACCTGGCCGAATCAGCCGAAAGCCTGTCACTGGTCACCCGTGAAAGTGCCCACAACATCCAGCAGCAGAGCGCCGAAACAGAGCAAATTAGCACAGCGGTACGTAGCCTGGCCCGGTCCATCGACGAGGTAGCCGGCCATGCCAACCAGGCCGCTGAATCCGCGGAAAGAGCAGATACCGAAGCTGATCGCGGCCAGTCGATACTACTCTCCACGGTCGGGTCGATACAGGGGGTCGCTGCCAAGCTGGAAAACGCAGTGACCGTTACTCAGCAGCTGGAATCGGACAGTGTCAATATTGGCTCTATTCTCGATGTCATCAAGAGTATTGCCGAACAAACCAACCTCCTGGCATTAAACGCTGCGATCGAAGCCGCTCGCGCAGGTGAACAGGGCAGAGGCTTCGCGGTGGTCGCCGACGAGGTGCGATCGCTGGCTCAGCGCACCCAACAATCTACCCAGGAGATCCAGCAGATGATCGAACAGCTGCAAGCGGGATCTAATCAAGCCGCACAGGTGATGAATGAGAGTCGGGCTGAAACCCAGCGCACCGCAGAAAGCGCCCAGCAGGCCATGGACTCACTCCAAACCATCAACGACTCCATCACCAGCATTAAACTGATGTCCACCCAAGTGGCCTCTGCGGCCACAGACGAGTCCAGCGTTGCCAGTGATATCAACAACAATCTGGACACGATGCGTGAGCTGGCACTACGCACCAGCGCTGCGACGCAGCAGATCGATGGTTCCAGTCATGACCTGGCCGTACATGCTGAACAACTTAAAGGGATCGTGTGCCAGTTCAAAGTCTGACCCGCCATAGCAGCTTCCGCGTCTTAGCTGCGGCATAACACGGCTGCCATCTGGACCCACCAAGCGCCTATCGGCAACGGCGGTCCGAATCTGACGGCGAAAAGGCCAAAAAAACGCCTAGCAGCCTGCGGCGCTAAAACAAAAAAGCCGCCCTAAGCATTCATACGAATTAACTTAGGGCGGCTTTTCGAATCCAGCCGTGCGTGTTATTAACCTAATCGGGGAGCAAGCACCTGAACTTACAGGGTTTGGCAAGGCTCCTACAAAAATCAGGCCTCCGCCAGCGCCACTTTCTGTAGCTCAATCAGCTCTTTGATCCCTTTTCCTGCCAGCGCCAGCATGCTGTTGAGCTCGTCCTGGCTGAACGTTGCACCCTCGGCGGTGCCCTGAATCTCAACGAAGCCACCGGCCTCGGTCATGATCACGTTCATATCGGTTTCAGCCTTGGAGTCTTCGGCATAATCGAGATCCAACACCGGCTGGCCCTTGTACACACCTACCGAGATTGCCGCCAGCATCCCTTTGATCGGGTTGCCTTTGAGCGCACCGTTTTTATCCTTTTTGAGGAAAGCGATCGCATCCATCAATGCCACACAGGCACCGGTGATCGACGCCGTACGCGTGCCACCATCAGCCTGAATGACATCACAATCGATCACGATGGTATTCTCACCCAGCTTTTTCAGATCCAAAATAGCGCGCAACGAGCGGCCGATCAGGCGCTGAATTTCGACCGTGCGCCCCCCCTGCTTACCCCGTGCCGCCTCGCGATCCATCCGCGAACCGGTTGAACGCGGCAGCATCCCATACTCTGCCGTCACCCACCCCGAACCACTGCCGCGCAAAAAACGCGGCACACCGCGGCTCACCGATGCAGTACAGAGCACCTTGGTATTGCCAAATTCAACCAAAACCGAGCCTTCGGCATGCATGGTGTAGTTGCGGGTAATGCGAACATCGCGCAACTGGTCATTAGTACGACCACTAGGACGCATCGCGTCGACACCGAGATTCTTGAGTTGATCAGAGAGAGTAGAGCTCATCGAAAGACCTTAGATAGAAAATGAGAAGCAAACAATTCTAGTCCCCGCAGTCAGCGGATTGCTAGACATAATGTATCAACTTGCTGCGCAAAAGCGTTAACACATGAAGTCTGATGTCTTAGCCAAGAGTTGCTAGTATGGAGGACAAAAACAGATAACCGATTTTAATCGAGAACCGCGCCCATGACACGCAGTATGACCGCTTTTGCCCGTCAGCAGAACAACCAGACCGAAGGCACACTGGTGTGGGAGATCCGCTCCGTCAACCATCGCTACCTTGAGCCTCACCTGCGCCTGCCTGATACCTTCCGCGCACTCGAAGGGCCCTTGCGTGATCGACTGCGCAAGACATTGCAACGAGGCAAAGTCGAATGCAGCCTGCGCTTCCACCCGAGCGACCAGAGCAGCAACCAGCTCAATGTTGATCTCGGCCTCGCCGCACAGGTCCGCGATGCCGCGCAACAGATCACCGAACTGCTGGTTAATCCGGCCCCGCTCGACGCCCTCGAGCTACTGCGCTGGCCGGGGGTGCTGCAGCAAACCGAACTCGACATGACCGCGCTGCACAAGAGCGCACTGACCCTGTTCGATTCCGCACTGGACGAGCTGATCAACAATCGCCACCGTGAAGGCCGCGAACTCGCCTTGCTGATCAACCAGCGCCTCGATGCCATTGCCGTAATTGTTATCCAGGTCCGCGCCCGGCTCCCTGAAATTCTGGCCAAACAGCGCCTCAACATCCTTAACCGACTCGAAGACGCCAAGGTCAGCCTGGACCCCAATCGCCTCGAGCAGGAGATGGTACTGCTGGCCCAGAAAGCCGATGTTGATGAAGAGCTCGATCGCCTCGACACCCACATCACCGAAGTACGCCGGGTGCTCACCCAACAAGACGCCTCCGGCCGCCGCCTCGACTTCCTGATGCAGGAACTCAACCGCGAAGCCAACACCCTGTCATCCAAATCGATCGTCGCCGAAACCACCCAGTGCGCGGTTGAGCTCAAAGTATTAATTGAGCAGATGCGGGAGCAGATCCAGAATATAGAATGATGTTTAAGTGATGGACACTCCCCACAATCAGGAGGTTATCTGAGAATAGCACCATGAAAGACAACCACTGGAACATGCCCCCAAACAAGAAAATGGCGCTGTTTATAGCCAAAAAACAGTTGGTCAGTCTCGTTTATGATGCGGTAAATCTTGAGGGGATTAATTTCACCATCCCCGAAGTTCAGACGCTGCTGGAGGGCATCACGGTAGGCGGTCATAAGCTGTCTGATCAAACCATCACGGTCAACCAGGGCAAAGCCTGGGAGCAGCTGTTCGAATGGGTGAAGCAAGATCAATTCATCCTGTCGAAAGAGCGTGCCTGCAACCTGCATGCAATAGCGGGGAAAGAGGAAACAATGGAGTGGGGAGTTTTCAGAACCGGGCAGGTATTTATCTCGGGCACCGACTACGCACCACCGCACCACTCGGAACTTGACGGACGGTTCTCGAAACTGGTCGATGAGATCTTAGAAAATAAAGATGCCTATGACAACGATGTCTACGATAATGCGATCCACCTTTTTCTGAGCATGGCGAGAAACCAGTTCTTTTATCACGTTAACAAAAGAATGGGCCGCTTTATGATGAACGGCTACCTACTGAGCCATGGCTATCCGGTGATCAATGTCCCTGCCAAGCGACAGCTCGAATTCAATCAACTGATGATCGCGTTCTATGAGTCTGGCAACGAAGCACCCATGAACAAATTTCTGCGCTCCTGCTTGGGTGCAAACGCCATCAGCATGATGAAGGAAGCACCGTAATCCATCGATAAGCAGGGTTTCAGGCAGCAATGCGCGGCCTGTCGGTGAGTCACTACCTATGTTCCAGCCTAACAGCAGAGACATGCCCGCCCCGACTGAATGCAATGGGTCTTTACACGCTGGCCCCCTTCCCCTCTAATCAGCGATAATCGATGACGATAGACGAATTTATCTATCACGATTTTTAGCTGGACAGGCAAAACGCAAGACCTGACCCTGTTGTCCTTTGACCCTGTTGTCCTTGACCCTGCTGTCCTCTTTCGGCTATATCCGATACCGACAAGACCTAAACCGAGTAAAACCAAGGTGGCCGGTTCAGGGACGGTAGTTGTAGTTCCTTCGATACTGAATACCATATGATGGCGTCGCAGGTCCGTATTTTGAACCAAGCTAGAACCGAATCCAATGTCACCACTAGCGATGGAAGCGGCACTTGCGTTCATATCTGTGCTAATCCCTAGAGCATAATTACCCGCAAGTAGATCAATACTCAATCCATTCAGGGCCACGTCGAATCCATTTGGTACATTAGAGTTAGATGTTAGAGTGCCATTTGAAGATAATACGCCCGTCCAAGCAAACGGTGACAGGATGGTTGAACCGGCAATCCCATCTAAGATACTTACATACGTTTGGATGTAGGCTGTTTCTGAAATCGCAAAGATGGCGTAATTAATATCGGTAATTGTAGAGTCTTCAGCGAGTACGAAATCATCAAATATCGTATAACTTATCGAAGCAGAAAAAAAAGTGTCATTCCACGTGTTATTTGTTCCATCAATGATGGTGCCATTATCAAAAATAACAGTCGCGTAGATAGGGGTAGAAAGGAAAAGTAATCCAAAAAGAAGCGATCTTCCGTATGCTTTCATAATATGCTCCATATTTTCATATAAACGTATAGCTATCCTCGATATTCAGGTTAAAAAATAGCAATTTACGAGCCATGATCGATATATACACACAAATCATATGGTTATGCCTTTTCTCGGCGAAATAAAATATTTGTTGTAAATAAAGCTGACAGAAAGCTATTAACCTGGTGGGCCGATACACTCACGGAAGACAACAGGGTCTTGCGTTTTGCCTGTCAAGATTCGAGCTCTGGACGTGGCTACCATCATAGCACCCACGAGCACAGGCAGAATTAACCCAAGCATCGCGAAGGGCGAGAGCGACTAAGAATCCAGAAAAGCTGCCCTTATATCGACTTAATACGGACTTGAACTGCGGCCATCTCGGTCAGCCTCCTAGGTTGGATTTTGGCTGATATGAATACCCATCTGCGGGAACGCAATTTCAATGCTGTGCTGCCGGAACAGTTCATCGATTCGACCGTTGACTTCATCGGTTACCTGCATCCGGTCAGATGTGCTGTTTACAAAGATACGTAATTCGAAATTCAGGGTGCTGTCCCCGAACTCTGTGAAATATGCATTTGGGCTCGGTTCGGCGAGCACGAGGGAGCATTCATTAGCGGCTTGTAAGAGCAGTTTACGGGCCAACTTCAGGTCGGACTGGTAGGCGATGCCGATCCGGATAACCACCCGGGTGATGGCATCGCTCAGGGACCAGTTCACCAGCATATCGGTGATAAAGGTCTTGTTGGGGATGATCACTTCCTTACGATCCCAATCGGTGATCGTCGTGGCGCGGATCTGGATCCGGGAGACAGTGCCGGTCAATTCGCCGACGGTGACCGTATCGCCAATCCTAACCGGCTTTTCAAACAAGATAATGAGACCGGAAACAAAGTTAGCCACGATCTCTTGCAGCCCGAATCCCAGACCGACCCCAAGGGCCGCAACCAGCCACTGCAGTTTGTCCCACTCCAGGCCGAACTCGCTGAAGCCCACAATAATACCGATAAGAATCAGCAGGTACTTGAGCAGCGAGGTAACAGCGTAGTTTGTGCCGGGGCCCAGAGCGAGGTGACGCAGCACCAGCAGTTCGAGAATGCCGGGCAGGTTATAGGCTGCCAGCCAGCACAGACCCAGCACCAGCGAACCACTGAAAAGGTTGGCCAGGGTGAGGGGAAGGAGCTGCTCTCCCTCTTCGCCCCCGGACCAGATGGCGACCTGTTCCAGCACTTGCAGGCTAGGAACCAGGTCCGCCAAAAATAGCCAGAGTAACAGCGCAAACAAAGCCACAGTGGTTGCTTTTAGCAGTACTCGGGCTTGCTCGGAAATGGTCTGAAGATCCAGATAGTCCTCTTTCAGAGGCGGCGGTTCCTCATTATTTTCTCTGTCTCTTATACACATCT
>SDWN01000039.1 GCA_004195305.1 Neptunomonas sp.
CTTCAAGCGTTGGGTGACGCTTACCTTTATTCCAGGTAATCCCCCCCAGCGTCACACCGTGATAAAGAGTGACACCATTACCGATCTCGGCGGTCTCACCGATGACCACCCCCATGCCATGATCAATAAAAAAGCGCCGCCCAATGCGTGCGCCGGGATGAATTTCAACCCCGGTCAACCAACGCGCCAGGGTAGAAATAGTCCGTGCTAACCATTTAAAACCCCTTTTCCACAGCCCATGACAGAGACGGTGAAACAGCAATGCATGCAAGCCAGGGTAGTTGGTCAGCACTTCAAACCAATTGCGAGCGGCGGGATCACGCTCGAACACGGATTGAATATCTTCACGCAGCTGCTTAAACATGATCACCTTCCTGTTTTTTTAGAGCTTTTTCTGTTGCCGTTAAAATACCGCGCAAGATACTCACCTCAACCTGGTCCAGATGGCTGCGCATGTACAGCCTGCGCAGCCGCGTCATCAACTGACGCGGATTATCCGGGTTTAAAAACTCAATATCGGTCATCACCTGCTCCATATGAACAAACAGCCGCTCCATTTCATCGGCACTTGCCGAATCGATATCCCAGGCGGTCCCCCAATGCGGCTCAGGCTCTCCTTGTGGGTTTGCAGTCGCTTTTTCCCCGGCCAAACTGGCCATCCGCAACTCGTAGCAGATCACCTGCACCGCAGCCGCCAGATTCAGCGAGCTAAACGCGGGATCAGAAGGTATATGGACATGCCGATGACAACGATGTAACTCCTCATTGGTCAGGCCGCGATCTTCACGACCAAACACCAGCGCCACCTGCGGCAGCTCAGCCGTAACATCAGCCACCACATTAGCAAACACTGCCGCGACCTGCTCAGCCAACTGCCGCGGGTCGACAACAGGCCAGGGAATATGTCGGCCGCGGGCACTGGCACCCACGACCAACTGACAACCCGCCACTGCCTGATCCAGGGTTTCAACCACCCGAGCCTGATCAAGGATATCCGTAGCCCCTGCCGCACGCGCAAACGCCGCATCGCCAGGGAACTCCCTGGGCTGTACCAACACCAATTGACCAACACCCATATTTTTCATAGCACGCGCTACCCCCCCGATATTACCTGGGTGAGTAGTGTTAACCAGTACAACACGAAGCGAGGAGAGCATTCAGACCATCTCCGAAAAATTCAAAACAGCAGATTCTACCAGATATCCCAGACTTACAGTGAGTTATGCGCCGTTGTTAAGCCAACAAGCACAAAGCTAAGGTCTTTTTGCTACAATCCGCAACCGTTTCAGCCGTAAAGAATAGCGCTAATCATGCAACCCACACTAAATATCGCCCTGCGAGCCGCCCGAATTGCTGGCGAACAAGTCGCCCGCGCCGTCGAACGGCTCGATATTATCAAGTCAGAAAAGGAAGATGTCGGCGCCTTTATCCTCGACACCGCAACTGCGGCCGAAAGAACTATCGCCTACCACCTTCTTAAAGCCAACCCCGGGCACCGCATTACAGGCCTGCAGAGTGGATCTATTGGCTCTCAGGACGAAAGCGACTTTGAATGGTTCGTCAATCCGATTGACGGCCTGAGCCACTTTACCAGTGCCCTGCCAACATTCGCCCTGTCCCTGGTCTGCAAACAGCAGGGCCGCATTGAACATGCCGTGGTTCTTAATCCGATCACCGGTGAAGAGTTCACCGCCAGCCGCGGTCGTGGCGCCCAGGTTAATGGCAAGCGAATTCGCGTCAGCGACCTCACCACGCTACCCAATGCCCTGATCGGTAACCACTTCAACCTCCACAGCGAAGCAGGACTGGACCAACACCTGAGCGGCACCCGGCAACTCTACCTGCAGGGAGCCCGGCTCCACCAAGTAGGCTCGGCCGCACTGACGCTGGCCTATCTGGCCGCAGGACGCACCGACGCTTGCTGGATCCAGGGTGCCGATAGCTGGGAACTGGAAGCCGGCCTGCTACTGCTCCAGGAAGCAGGCGCTCTAATCGGCGACCTCAATGGCAGCAACAACATGCTCAACAGCGGCGCCTTGGTGGCCGGTAACGCCAAACTCTTCAAGCAAATGCTTAAACTCCTGCACTAGCAGTGCAGTGATGTTAATCGCCGCTCCTGCGCATCCATGCGCCCGCGGCATACCGTACATCCTGTACATAAAAGGCGCTACCCGCGAGGGCAGCGCCTTTTTTATTGGCTATGGATAAGTTAGTTGTTGCAGTGTGATTGGATGCAGAATCACAAGAAGTGGAATGACAGGAAAGGGCTATTGCCGTCCACCACTCAACCAATATAAACGGGGTAGGTAAAACGTAGACTTAGCCCCGCCATCCGAAGGAAGCGAGTGCTCCGCCCCCTCGGGCGAAACTAACGCTTCACTGCAGAAACGGTAACGCAGCATTAACGCCCGCAAAACCAGCCAGGGTAGAACCGCGCCGGTCGCAACGGTTAACGCGTAAACCGCCATCACCCCTACCGCCATCCATGGCTCTCTGGGCATACCGTACCTCCTGTACATAAAAAAAGGAGGCTGAGCCCCCTTTTTCCAACCGAACTTAGGCAAGCCTAAGCGTACTCAGCTAGCGAACGCGCTTCGCAATACGATTGTTTCGTTTCGGTCCGGCCCGGTAGAGACAATATCTATAGGCGCGCCAACCAACTCCTCGATACGCTTGATATAAGCCTGAGCCGCAGCAGGTAACTGGTCTAACTGGCGTACGCCATAGGTCGATTCACTCCAACCCGGCAGCTCTTCATAAACCGGCACAACCGCCTCATAGCCTTCGCTGTCACAGGGCACCGACACGCTGTTTCCAGCGGCATCCTGGTACGCCACGCAAACCTTGATGGTTTCCAGTCCGTCCAACACATCCAGCTTAGTCAAACAGATCCCGGATACGCTATTCATCTGAATGGAGTGGCGCAGCGAAACCGCATCAAACCAACCACAACGACGCGCGCGTCCGGTGGTGGCCCCAAACTCGTGCCCGTTCTTGGCCAGCAGCGCACCCACATCATCAAACAACTCGGTCGGGAACGGCCCCGAACCTACCCGAGTAGTGTAAGCCTTGGTAATCCCCAGGATGTAGTCCAGATAGAGCGGACCAAAGCCACTACCCGTAGCCACACCACCAGCCGTGGTATTGGACGAGGTCACAAAAGGGTAGGTTCCGTGGTCGATATCCAGCAACGAACCCTGGGCACCTTCGAACAGAATATTGTCACCATTGCGGCGGAAATCATGCAGCATTTCGGTGACATCTGCGACCATCGGCCGTAACTCTTCAGCCATCGCCATCGCCGCATCAAAGGTCTGCTGATAGTCGATCGCTTCAACCTTGTAATACTGCGTCAAGGCAAAGTTATGGTACTCCAACACCTCTTTCAGCTTAATCGCGAACCGCTCTGGATCCATCATATCGACCAGCCGCAAGGCCCGCCGCGCCACCTTATCTTCGTAAGCAGGACCGATACCACGCCCCGTCGTGCCGATCTTGGCACTCCCGCGCGCAAGCTCCCGCGCCTGATCCAGGGCAACATGGTAGGGTAGAATCAGCGGACAGGAAGGACTCAACCGCAACCGCTCGCGAACCGGAACCCCTTTAGCCTCAAGCTCGGCGATCTCTTTTAGCAGCGCCTCCGGCGACAGCACCACGCCATTGCCGATCATGCAGAGGACATTATCGCGCAAAATGCCCGAGGGGATCAGGTGCAATACGGTTTTTTCACCATCGATCACCAGCGTATGACCCGCATTATGACCGCCCTGGAAGCGCGCAACTGCAGAGACCTGCTCGGTCAGCAGATCTACAATCTTGCCCTTACCCTCATCGCCCCACTGGGTCCCTAATACAACGACATTCTTGCCCATAGATCTCAAGTCTCAATCAGCTTTCAAATTCAGATTAATCGGCAGCGACGATACACCAGCCGCCATCACGTAAAATCAGTTGTCGGTCGCAACCCATCTCGGTCAAATTCAACTCGACCCCCGGCAGCGCCTGAACCACCCGCTCTCCCTGCTGCCTCAGCTCGGTAACCCGCGCCAGCAAATCCGCATCAAGCACAACCGGAGCCAGGATAGATCCAAGCCTGGCAGCATGATCGACCGCCAATTCAGCCAGCACTTTCAGATCCCCACTAAACCCCGTTGCTGGGCGCGCACGCCCAAACACCTTGCCAATCTCATCATAACGCCCACCCTTGGCCAACGGCTGGCCATAAGTGGGGATATAAACGGCAAATACCACGCCGGTGTGATAGTTATAACCCCGCAGCTCACCCAGATCAAAATAGAGCGAAACATCGGGAAAACGCTGCCCAACGGCCGTTGCGATCTGTTCCAGATCATCTAGTGCCGCAGCCATCTCGGGATAATCCGGCAACAATAGCTGACGGGCTCTGGCAATCGTATCCCCGCCGCCATTAAGGCTCGATAGCAACCGAAACGCGCGGCACTGCTGCTCAGGCAACGCCAGTCGCGCCAGCAACGCATCCAGCTCGGTGAGCGACTTCTTTTGCAGCAACGCAAACAACTCCGCCTGGTCATCAGCACCCAGCTCCGCTCTTTGCGCCAGCGCCCGGTAGACACCCACATGGCCAAGATCCAGCGTCAACGGCTGCTGCAACTGAGCCAGGGTCAGTGCTTCCAGCATTAAGCTGATCACTTCTATATCGCTCGCGACCCCGGCATGACCATACAACTCAGCTCCGATCTGCATCGGCGAGCGCCCGGTCAACATATTGGCTGGCACGGTATGCAACACGGAGTTGGCATAACAGAGCCGCGTCGGACCCTGTTGATTTAAACTATGCGCATCGATGCGCGCTACCTGCGGCGTGGTATCGGCTCGCAAGCCCATCATTCGCCCGGTCAGCTGATCCGTCACTTTGAAGGTGTTGAGCGCCAGATCGTTGCCTGTTCCGGTCAGCAGGGACTCCAGGTATTCGATCATTGGCGGCATCACCAGATCGTAACCCCAACTATCAAATAGACTCAGCAGCTTACACCGCAACGCCTCAATCTGACGCGCTTCGGGTGGCAGAATCTCTTTGACGCCATCCGGCAGTAACCAACGATCAGCAATGGACATGAAGTAACAGGCTCCCACTCAGAGCAGTAACAATATTGATAAAAACAATGATAACAACAACGACATTAACAAAGATGCAACACTTAAGGCTTAGGCCCTGCTATCAACGCACCACGTACAACAAACCGGTACCGATCAACATACTCGCCAAGCCGATAATCCGCAGCGTCTGCTGATCCAGATCAGCCAGCTGCTGGACCAGGTTTCGCCAGCGTTGGGGATACAGAAAAGGAATAACCCCCTCAAGTATCAGCATCAGACAAAACGCGATTAGCAACTCGCGCCATAACTCCATACAGCCCCCTCAGCAGAGAACCGGGCATTAAATCCGAAGCCCCTGACACGCAAAAACCGGGAAACGTCCCGGTTTGCGAAATCATACACCAATGCATCGATAAACGCAGCCCCATCCCCTTATCGAGGATCAGGGCGTCGCTTGTGCTGTGCTACTTTCTCCCTTCGGAGGAGTTGAGGTACTTAAAGAAATCGCCCTTAGGGTCCAACACCATCACGTCACCTTTATTACTAAAGGTTGATTTGTAGGCATCCAGGCTACGGTAAAAGGAGTAGAACTCCGCATCTTTGTTGTACGCCAGGGCATAGGTAGAGGCTGCAATCGCATCGCCATCACCGCGGGTCAGCTCTGCCTCACGGAAGGCTTCTGCCAGCAATACCGTCTTCTGTCGGTCCGCATCGGCACGAATACCTTCGGCCAGCTCGTTACCTTTTGAGCGCAACTCACGCGCCTCACGCTCCCGCTCGGTACGCATCCGGTCATACACCGATTGACTGACCGAAGTAGGCAGCTCAATCCGCTTCACCCGCACATCGACCACCTCGATCCCCAACTCTTCCTTGGTTATCTCGTTGAGCTCTCGGGTCAAATTGACCATCATCTCTTCACGGTCACCGGAAACGACCTCATTCAGCGTGCGTCGACCGAACTTATTCCGCAGCCGGCTATCCATCCGCGATGATAACAGATCCGAGGCACGGAACTCATCACCCGAGGTTGCGGTGTAATAGGTCCTAACGTCGGCGATCCGCCATTTAATGAAGGAGTCGACAATCAGGCTCTTCTTCTCCAGCGTCAGATAGTCTGACGGACGTGAATCAAGCGTCTGCACCCGAGCATCAAATTTGGTCACGCTATTGACGACTGGCATTTTCAGATGCAAGCCTGGCTTTAGATCCGCATCCACCACCTCACCAAACCGCAGCAGCAGGCCGCGCTCGGTCTCACTGATAATAAATAGCGACTTAGACAGCCCTACAACCACCAACAGCAGGCCCGCCAGCACCACAAAAGTACGTCCCCCCATGTTAGCGCTCCTCCCTTACAGTGGATGTCTGGCGACGACGCAGGCGATTAATCACCTCGTCAGCCACCTGCTCGACGCTGTTATCACCTATACCAGCCCCACCCAGACCTGATTGACTCCGGTTGACCATCTGATCCAATGGCAGATACATAATATTGTTACCGCCTTCGACATCCATCAACACCTTGGTCGAGTTAGCCATCACCGTGGTGACTGCATCCAGATACATACGCTCCCGGGTCACGCCGGGGGCCTTACTGTATTCGGTCAGCAGCCGCTCAAAACGACCCGCCTCACCCTCAGCCCTGGCAACTACCTCCTCCCGGTACGCATTCGCTTCTTCGAGCAAGCGCTGCGCATTACCTCGCGCTTCAGGCACGATGCCGTTAGCGTAAGACTCCGCCTCGTTCTTAACCCGCTGCTCATCCTCTCGCGCCTTGATCACGTCATCAAACGCGGACTGCACCTGGCTCGGCGCCCGGGTACTTTCCACGTTGACCTTGGAGATCACCAACCCGGTGCCGTACGCATCCATATAACCCTGCAGCCTTGACTGCACATCGCTACCCAGCAGCTCACGCCCTTCGGTCAGGATGTAATGCATCTCAGACGTCCCCACCACATGTCGCAATGCGCTTTCGGTGGCGTGCGCCAGGCTGACTTCAGGATCACGAACCTTGAGCACGAAAGACTTGGGATCGGTTACCCGGTATTGAACCTTCAACCCCACCTCGACGATATTTTCATCTTCGGTGAGCATCAGCGCCCGGTGATCCTTAGACCGCACCTGGGTCACATTGACCGAAAAACGCTGATCGACCAACGGCGGATTCCAGCGCAGGCCCGGCATCACGGTATCACTGTACTTCCCCAGCCGGAGTACCACGACGCGCTCCTGCTCGTTGACGGTATAGAAACCCATCGCCGCCCAGACCACCAACAGGCCAAACGCCAGCAGCAGTACACCACCCACACCTAGCGAACCACCTTTGCCTGAACCGCCGCTCGTGCCGCCGCCGCCAAAGATGCCATTGAGTTTTTCTTGTAGGCTGCGCAGCGCCTCGTCCAGATCCGGCGGCCCGTCATTACGCTTGCCTCCGCGATCACCACCACCCCAGGGATCTTGATTCTTTCCGCTGCCACCCGGCTCATTCCAAGCCATAAGCGTCTCCGTATTATCTAAGTATTTGTTTATGCCTGCGCATTGTAGGTAGCGCCCCAACCCCTTGCAAGCCAAACCAGCCAACCAAGGGGGGTATAATCACCAGCAATCTTGCGACAGTGGCGGTAAAAAACGGTCAGGATGAATTCCGACCCGGGTCAGTATTTGCAGCAGATCGCGCTTTTGCAGCCGGACCTCTAGCGCCAACCCTCCTTGTTCGTCGACCCGTTCCTGCACAACCGCGCCCTGAGCGTAAAGCTGTGCCCGGAACGCGCCTTCAGCCGGGTTCAGATGCAGTTCTTGATGGACCACCTCATCACCCAAAAGTTCGCCAATAGCCTCAAACAACAGTTCAACGCCCATGCCGGACGCCGCTGACAACCACACCCTCTGTGGTCGCCCCATGTCATCCCGATCGATGCGCGGTCGCGCCTCGCCCAGCAGATCTATCTTATTGTAAACCTCAAGGACCGGAATATTACTGTCTCTTATACACATCT
>SDWN01000270.1 GCA_004195305.1 Neptunomonas sp.
TCGGACGGCTTTCGATATCGAGTTACTACTCGGAGATCGGGGCGGCGGATATTGTGGTCGAAGCGGTCTTTGAGGATATAGATCTGGAATATCTTGGGTCCACCGGAGCTCTCTGCAATCTCTTCCAGCGTCGTTGTCGCCATCGTCGAGACCGAATAATAGGTACCGAACTTTTCCGCTGCCCGCGCTACCGCATGCTCTTTACCGTGATGAAACAGTCTGGACATCCCGGTTGGCGACAGGAAAAAAGGCAGCTCAATCTGCTTACCAAACAAAGTTGTGCGGGTATCGACCTGACCGACATCGACTAGATAATTAGGCATCAATTGAAAATCATCGAAAGCGTCGGTGTTGCGTCGCATTGACACTTCGTCGTCGGCACCACCGGCGATGTAGTGATACATCGGCGACGGCAGGCGAGCCATCGCTTTTTTACGGAGATCTTCAATATTTCGGCAAGCACTCAATTTCATTATTTTTATTCCTGATCAAAACATTTCTCAGCGCTAAGACAGCCCCGACTACAACCAGCCAGCTCATAATCTGCTCAAATATAGAGAATGAGGATCGATCCAGAGTAATGAATATCTGGGCCATTGATAAATGCTATTATCTAATGATCAGATTACTTTTATGAATAACACCGAAAGATCACTGCTTATGCCGACCGAAACAAATGACCACCTGATCAGTAAGCTCAATAAGATCAATCTCAGTCTGATGCTGGTGTTTTATACCCTCTACCGTGAACGCCACCTAACCCAAACCGCCGAAAAACTCTGTTTAAGCCAGCCCGCCGTTAGCCACTCATTAAAAAAACTACGGCACATTTTTAATGATGAACTTTTTATCAAAACTGCCGATGGCATGATGCCAACACCAACGTCGCACCAGATCGACAGTGCCATCGAAAAGGGGCTGTTTTACTTTGAACAAGCGCTAACGATGAACCGTGATTTTGACCAAGGATCATCGACCAGGGAGTTTAAAATCGGCTTAACAGACTTCATGAACCAGCAGGTACAGCCCTACCTGATAAGGCATGCCCTCAAGCATGCACCCCATATCTGCTTTAATTTTCTACCGGCCAAAATTGCTCGAATCGAAGAGTCTGAGAACGTGATACGGGCAATGGATCTGGATATTGCCATCGCCCAGTTAAAGCACCTGCCGCAAGACTCCTGTTTTGAGTTGTTGTTTGAAGACCCTATCGGCTGTGTCGCAGATATCAACCTGTTCGGCACGTCAGACGAAATCAGCATGGAGGTATTCCTGGCCACGCCTCATGTAGTGCTGTCCCACCGCGAAGACCTGCCCTCAATCATCACCCAAAAATTGAAGCAACTGGGTGTGACACGTACCGCGATCGCCAAAACCTCACATGTCACGCCGGTTACAAAAGTGTTGCCTAATGCCAGGTTACTCTCACCCTGTTCGGAGAGCATGGCGGCCATGATCTGCCCAGGCACATCCTTGAAGTTCTACCGACTCCCTTTTGAGGTAAGCCCCTTTAAAGTCGGCCTGTTGTGGGACATCAGAAAAGATAACGATCCCGGTATTCGCTGGTTAAGAAGGCTTGTAGGGGACGCGATGGAGCCAAAATCTGCCACACCACAAACAGCTCATCATTCGTAATTCTAATAATAGTATTCGATAAAAGAATTCGTCATTTCACGTTATTTAATTATCATCTGCGCTTGGTTTGAATAAAAAAACAACACGGACTAAAGCGCATGAATAAACTCTCCAGTCTTATCCTAGCCAGCACCCTGGCAGTTAGCGCCGCGACTCAAGCCAGCGGTAAATTACTACTCAAGACCCCGACTGCGTTCCCAAGCAGCTTGCCAGTACTAGGCACCGCACTTACCGGTTTTGCAGCTACCGTTGGCAACATCAGCGGTGGACAGATCAAAGTTAAAATCTACGATCCCGGCAAACTGGTTTCTCCTACTGAAATCCTCGATGCGGTATCTTCGGGCAAGGTTAATTCTGGCTTTGCCGGTGCCGGTTACTGGCAGGGCAAGATCCCAGCGGCACCGTTATTCTCAACCGTACCCTTTGGGCCTGAAGCCGGTGAATATCTGGCCTGGATGTACCACGGTAACGGCATGAAGCTGTATCAGAAGATGTACGACGATGCCGGTTACAACGTAAAAGTCACCATCTGCGGCGTTTTACCCCCTGAAACGTCCGGCTGGTTTGCCAAGCCGATTGAAAAGCCAGAAGACCTCAAAGGCCTGAATATGCGCATCTACGGCCTTGGGGCCGACGTCATGTCTAAGCTGGGTGTAGGAACACTCAAACTGCCTGCTGCTGAAATTTTCGGTGCGCTGGAAAAAGGCGCGATCGATGCTGCCGAATTCTCTATGCCGGTTATCGACCAGAAGCTCGGCTTTAGCAAAATCGTGAAATACAATTACTTCCCTGGCTGGCACCAACAGACGACGCTGCTAGAGTTGCTGATCAACAAGAAAACCTGGAACGGGATGAACCAGGCGCAGCAGTCGCAAATTGAAACAGCCTGTAAAGCGACTGTCACCAGCTCCATTGCCGAAGGCGAAGCGCTGCAATTTGACGCGATGAAGAAAGCTAAGGCAAGTGGTGTCAATATCGTTTATTGGAACGACACCATGCTTGATACGTTTAAGACCACCTGGAACAGGGTAGTCGAGGAACAGAGCAAGGCAGACCCTTTCTTCAACGAGGTCTGGCAAGATATGGGGGCTTTCCGCGAAGACTATAAGCTCTGGAAAGACAACGCTTACCTGCCCTCTTCGACAGCCAAAAAACTGTAATTCTCATTACAACGAGCTCTCAGAGCGCTCTTATTGAGCGCTTTTTTCGTTTAGTCGTCTGGAGATCTGCCCCGTGATTCCCCACCAGCATCAAACTCACCCTGTCCCCGTTGCTGATAACATTGATTACGCCATCCGCAAAACCGGCAACTTGATCGCCTGGTGCTACATCGCACTGGTCATGGCCATCATCGCGCAGGTCATCCTGCGTAAAGGCTTCTCCAGCGGCCTGATCATGCTCGAAGAGCTGCAATGGCACCTGTACGCAATCGGCGTCATGTTCGGTGTTTCCTATGCCCAGGTCAATAACGCTCATGTTCGGGTTGATCTGATCTACAGCGGCCTGCGCATCCGCACCAAACGCATCATCGATGTCCTCGGCATTCTGACGCTGGCACTGCCCTTTATTGCGGTCATCTTGTTGCACAGTCTCGATTTTGTCGCCGACGCCTGGCGCATCAACGAATCCTCCTCATCACCGTCCGGGCTACCCTGGCGCTGGGCCATCAAGTCCGTGATCCCATTGAGCTTCTCGCTGCTGGCGCTGGCTGTTGTCTCACGACTGATTCGCGATGTTGTTCTGCTGGTTCGGGGAGAGTAATCATGGAAATGAACGAAATTCTAGTTATTGCGATGTTCGTGTCGTTCATCGTTTTGTTATTTACCGGCATCCCGGTGGCTTATGTTCTGGGCGGTATCGGGGTGATTTTTGCCGGCATCGGCTACTTATCAGACATCTACCTGGATACCATTACCGGGCTCGATTTTCTGACCTTAGGACTGGTGGTTAACCGCCTGTTCAAGATCATGGATAACTGGATCCTGGTAGCGCTGCCGATGTTCATCTTCATGGGCATCATGCTGGACAAGTCCGGGGTCGCCGAGAAGCTGATGCAGTCGATGCAGGAACTGTTCGGCAAAGTGCGTGGCGGTTTGGCCATTACTGTGACAGCCATCGGCATCATCCTAGCCGCCTCGACCGGTATCATCGGCGCCTCGGTAGTGCTGTTGGCGGTCATGTCGCTGCCTTCTATGCTCCAACAAGGCTACTCCAAACCATTCGCGCTGGGTACCATCGCCTCGGCGGGCACCCTGGGTATTCTTATTCCGCCCAGCATCATGCTGGTGATCATGGCCGATCAGCTTGGGCTGTCGGTCGGCGATCTGTTTATGGGCGCGGTGTTCCCCGGGCTAATGCTCGGCGCCATGTATATCATCTATATCGTAGTCGTCGGTCTGCTCAACCCCGATGCAGCACCCGTCCCCGAGGACGCGACACGGGTCACGATGCGTGCGTTTGTCGGCCTGATGAAAGCGATGCTACCGACGCTGCTGCTGATATTCGTAGTACTGGGTTCCATCTTTGGCGGTATTGCCACCCCCACGGAGGCCTCCGGTGTTGGCGCGCTGGGAGCTACACTACTGGCGATGTACAACCGAAAATTTAGCTTCAAAGTTCTCAAAGAGGTCATGCAAGGCACCTACGGCACCACCGCCTATATCTTCATGATCTTTATCGGCGCCACCTGTTTTGCGCTGGTGCTGCGTGAACTGGGGGGCGATGAACTGATCGAATCCTTCCTGACGGGGTTGCCGTTCGGCACCTATGGCATCATCGCCTTTGTGCTGTTTATCATCTTCCTGCTCGGATTTTTCCTCGACTGGATCGAAATTACGCTGATCATACTGCCGCTACTGGCGCCGGTTATCAGTGCGCTGGGGCTCGAAATCGACGGCCACGGGGTGGTCGACAACCCGGAACTGGTGTGGTTCGTGATGCTGGTAGCGATGACCCTGCAGACCTCGTTCCTGACACCGCCTGTCGGCTTTGCCCTGTTCTATCTCAAAGGGGTATGCCCACCGGAAGTGAAACTGACCGACATCTACAAGGGCGTCATTCCGTTCATCATGCTGCAGCTGATGGCTTTGGTAGCTTTGGTTCTGTGGCCACAGATCGTGGTGTGGTTGCCAGCAGTCGCCTATGGATAACCACTGGAAATTTCTGGATGGTTTTCATGCAAAACTACCTGCGTGTGGATTACGAAAAAACTCTACTTTTGAGTACGAGGGATTGAACTGATGGGTGCAGCACGTAAAGAACACTTCTTTTATAACGGGGCTACGTGGCATGGGTTGCCCAAGAACTATGAATGGCCAGCAGCTTTGTATCGTTTAGTATCACTAGCTGAGGCCAAGGTTCGTTGAACCTTCAACGTCCGGTATTTCACCCTGAGGGGGCGAGTAAAGAGCAATTCTGGCGCCCTCGAAACGTCAGAAATGGGCGCAACTGCTGAAGTCGGGTAACCGTCGGGACTGTAGATAAAACTGTGTAACTGCCTATCATCATTGCCAGTAATGGCTAAGGATAGGCAACATGAACAAAGAACAACTTGAAGCCTTCGCTCGCGAAGCAGCAAAATCCATCAAAACCGAAAGTGATCTCAATGACTTCCGGCAGATGCTCACCAAGGTCACCATTGAGACCGCGCTGAATGCGGAGCTGGATGATCATCTCGGCTATGACAAGCACCAGCCTTCATCAACGGATAACAGCCGTAACGGCTACTCGCGTAAGACGCTCAAGACCGAAGACGGCCAGTTCCAACTGAACAGCCCACGTGATCGTGACGGCAGTTTCGAACCGCAGTTATAATCGACTGGCGCACTCTTCCTCTACGCTGCTACGTCTCTTTTGCGACATCCAGCCCAAAATACGTTGTCGTCTTTGTAACAACGCCCGCCTGTAAAACATACCAATAACAATAAAAACAGCAAGTTATAAAAAACATGTGCACAGGCACGCTCCTTGCTCTCTCCTCAGTAACGAGTATTTGTCGGAATGATACCCGGCCTATGAATTTGACAATGGGCTTTAACCCGACGTAACGGTTTACTGTAAGGAGATTACCGATGGAGATGATCGCCACCAGTGGCAAGCCCCAGGCCCAAGGCTGCTCCGCCAGCCGTTGTGGTACCAGCGACGATGGGCTTTCCGAGATGCCGGAGTCGGTGCGCAAGCAGGTAGAAAACCACCCCTGTTTCTCCGAGAAGGCGCACCATCACTTTGCCCGGATGCACGTTGCCGTGGCTCCGGCCTGCAACATTCAATGCAACTATTGCAACCGCAAGTACGATTGCAGCAACGAGTCCCGACCCGGGGTGGTCTCTGAAGTACTCACCCCCGACCAGGCGGTGCGCAAGATCAAAGCCGTTGCTGCCAGCATTCCGCAGATGACGGTACTGGGTATCGCCGGACCCGGCGATCCGCTGGCTAATCCGGAGCGAACCTTCACCACCTTCCGCCGCCTGGCGGCTGAAACCCCCGATATCAAGCTGTGTGTTTCCACCAACGGCTTGCGCTTGCCCGAATTTGCCGACGAGATCGCCAAATACAATATCCAGCACGTCACCATCACCATCAATTGCCTGGATCCGGAGATCGGTGCCAAGATCTATCCCTGGATCTACTGGAACAACCGCCGGATTCGTGGCGTCAAGGCGGCCAAGATATTGCTCCGCAACCAGCTTAAAGGGCTGGAGATGCTGGTCGAGCGCGGGGTGTTGGTGAAGGTCAACTCGGTGATGATCCCCGGTGTAAACGACCATCACCTCAAAGAGGTCAGTCGGGTGGTCAAAGAGAAAGGCGCGTTCCTGCACAACGTTATGCCGCTGATCGCCGAGGCCGAGCACGGTACGTTTTATGGACTGACCGGCCAGGCCAGTCCGACCGGACGCGAGCTGCGGGAGCTACAGGACAGTTGCTCGGATTCGATGAGCATGATGCGCCACTGCCGCCAGTGCCGGGCCGATGCGGTCGGCATGCTCGGCGAAGACCGCGGTCAGGAATTCACCCTCGACAAGCTGGAAAACCAGGAGATCGATTATGCCGCGGCGATGGTAACGCGTAAGCAGGTGCATACGGCGATCCTGGAACAGCTGGACGCCGAGCGTAACGCGTCGGCAACAGCCAATCATTCAACCCCCGAACCATCGGCCCCGGATGGCTCGGGCCTGGACGCCTCTGACCTTGATGCCCCTGTCCTTGATTCTCTTGCCCTTAATGCTCTTTCCCTTAATACCCAGGCACTGGATGGACCCAGCGTACTGATGGGCGTTGCCAGCAAGGGACAAAATGTGGTCAACGAACACTTCGGCCATGCGACCGAGTTTCTGATCTATCGCGTCGGCCCGAACCGTATCGAAGCGGTCGGTCCGCGTAAGGTTGATCTCTACTGTGGCGGTGTCAACGCGTGCCCTGAAGAAGACGACGAACACAGCCGTTTGCAAGGCCATCTCGCGGCCCTGGCCGATTGCAGTGCGGTGCTGTGCGCCAAGATCGGTTTCGGCCCTTGGCAGCAACTGGAACAGCAAGGCATTGCGCCCTCCGGTGAATATGCCTACGAGCCTATAGACAGCGCACTGCGGGCGTTTTACCAGCAACTATTAACCCAGGGAAAGCTGCTGGAGCCGACCGCAGCGCGGCCACTGAGTCGCCTGGTCGTCGCCTGAGCCCGCATAGATTGGGCAGAAAATGATAACACGTGGGGCGAAAGTCCAAACAGAGCGCCACCGAGGAGAGCAACTATGGCACTAAGCATTACTGACCGCTGTGTAAACTGTTACGCCTGCCTGGATGTCTGCCCCAGTAACGCGATCAGCCAGGATCCGAAACAGTTTCATATCGACGCGTTAGCCTGCACCGAGTGCACCGGCCACTATGCCGATCCTCAATGCGCCAGTATCTGTCCCGTTGAGCGGGCATTGCTCGACGGTGAGGGGCATGAAATTCATCCTCAAGGATCTTTGACCGGCATCCCGCCGACCCTCATATCGGTGCCAACCGCGAGCAACAAACAGAGCCCGCTCATGTCATGAACAGTGTCATGAACTGCGCCCTTAGCCCGCCAGACGGTTCACAGATAGGTATTCGCGACCGCCATTACCAACAACTGCAGGGATATCGGCTCGCGCATCCGAACAGCCAGCCCCTGGCTGAAATTCTGTCCAGCTGGCAAGCAGGCTTTGGGGTATTACCCGACTGGCTAGGGCTTAGCCCGCTGGATTTCAGTCAGCTGCAAAAGCATCACTTCGGACCGATCATCAGCCTGCGCAATCAACCCCTGGCGTCAAAACTAGACCACCGCCTCGACGACCTGCGCCTGGACCTGTTGACGCTGCTGCAACTTCACGCCCGCGATGACAGTAATACGGTTCGCTGGGTGGGCGAGTTGATCGCGACCGCCTGCCAGGGCAGTGACCACCTGTGGCAAGACCTGGGCGTCTGGGATCGAACATCGCTCAGCGCTCTGTTACAGCAAAACTTCCCTACCCTGGCGGCTAAAAACAACCGCGACATGAAGTGGAAGAAGTTCCTGTTCAAGCAGCTGTGCGAAACCGAAGGGATCTACACCTGTCGCGCCCCGACTTGTGATGAGTGCGCCGATTTTGATGACTGCTTCGGCGCAGAAGACTGAGTCGGCGCGGATGGTCTCTTCGGTACGTCCTCACCTCAACCAAAACCTGGATCACCGCATCGATGATCGCGTCGATCCTGCCGTCCTGCAATCACGCGTCCGTGCTAGTTACCTGGGTCTGGCCATCGGCGATGCACTCGGCGCCACGGTCGAGTTTATGACCCCCAACGAGATCCGCCATCAGTATGGCGTCCATAAAGAGATTATCGGTGGCGGCTGGTTACGGCTGAAAAAAGGTCAAGTCACCGACGATACCACCATGGCACTGGCGCTGGGCCGGGCGATTCTCGCGACTGGCGACATTAATGCCTTACCGATTGCCGCCGCCTTTGATGCGTGGATGCGAGCCAAACCGGTCGATATCGGTCACACCGTGCGTAGTGGCTTGATCCACTATCGTCGCACCGGAATAACCACCGCCCCGGAAGATGAGATGAGCGCCGGCAACGGTGCCTGCATGCGCTGTCTACCCATCGCCATCGCGACCTTGGGTGCGAGCGAGGCGAAGGTCCGCCAGGCGTCCAAGGTTCAGGCCCATATCACCCACAACAATCCGCTGTCGGATGCCGGTACCGAAACCGTGATCTTGATGATCCAGGCACTGTTTTGCGGCCAACCACTTAACCAGCAGCTGCACCACTACGCTCATCCGCTGGCGACAAAACACCCGGAATTCTGTTTTAGAAAACGTCCCTGCCAAAACCCCAGCGGCTTTATCGGGCATACCCTGCGAGTGGTGTTCGAGGCCTTGTTTGATACCGACTCGTTTGAAGACTGCATTGTAGAAGCGGTCAATCGGGGTGGCGATGCCGATACCACCGGTGCGATCGCCGGGGTGCTGGCGGGAGCCTACTACGGCGAAACGGCGATTCCGCCACGCTGGTTAAAAGCGTTGGATGCCAACATCCTCGGCGCCTGCTCAGAACAGGCGGAACAACTGCTGTCGCTCCGGTGCCTGTCGGAATAAAGTTCAAGCCACAGCAATCTAGCCCATGGCGCGAGGATTAATCCGGCTCAACTTCCGCGACCACCACCCCAAAGGCGCTGTCCGGATCGTCAGTTAAGCCCATGCAGTGCCCGCCGGTATGAATCAGGTAAAGACAGAAACCGGCGTGCTCCCGGTAAGGAAGCGCCGCGCCCATCTCGTCATCCAGACAAAACACCAGATGAACATCGGTAAAAATCGCCCGTACCTCGCTGATCCCCGCCACACTAAACCCGTAGCGGGTAACCGCTTCGCAGAGCGCATCCAGGGTGGTTGTGGCAATCATGTCAGACTCCGCATCCAGGCTTGCTGGGCTTTACGTTGTTGAACCTCGGTGAGCTTTTGCTGCAGCGTACTAACCACCTCTGCAAACGGGATCCGCTGCGCGGTTTGAATCGCGCTGCACATGACCAGATGCACACCGACCTCGGTCTCGATCAGCTCACTGATCTCCCCGGCGTTAAGCGCAAACAGCGCTTTATCGATCTCAGGGTAGAGATGTCCTTGCGGAATCCAGCCCATCTCACCACTTTTTAACGCCGATGGGCATTCCGAGTGACGTTGCGCCTGGCGTTGAAAGCGGTCGAGGTCGCCATCGACCTCAGCGCGGATTTTGTTGAGTTTGTTCAGCACCCTAGAGCGACGATTCTCCGGGTACTGCGGATTTATCGTCATCAACAGATGCCAGGCCTGGCGGCGTTCTGGCTGAATAAACTGCTGGGGATGGGACTCATAATAGTGGCGGGCATCGGCTTCACTGGCCGCTGCAACGGTAGCGGCCTGGCGATCCAGTATCAGCTCAACGCGCAGTTGGCGCTCAAGCAGCTCACCGAGCGTTGCCAGGGTCAGATCGACGCGCTGCAGATCGTCCTGCAGGGCAGCAACATCCTCATACTGCGCCTCAATGTCTGCCAGAGCTTTCCTCAGCAGCTCATCCGGCACGATGACATTGGCAGCCTCGGCGCTAGACAGGACGTTAGCTTCCATGACCTGCTGATTGGACACCCGTGTTTCGAGCCATTGGTGCTGCTCGGCACTCAGTTCATGCGGCTGCAGCTGGAAGTGATGCTGCGCAGCACGCAGCAGATAATAAGCGTGGTCTTGAGCGTAATGGCTGGGCCGATTCATACACTAAAGCCCTCAGTTTTCGCCGCAGCGGAACTGCGATCATCCGCGGGGCTTTCATCCTTGGGCTCTGGCTCATCCATGGACTCTTGCTCATCAATAGTTTCATGCTCAAACGCCTGCAAGGCTTGTTCGCGCACCTCCAGCGTTCGGCCGCTAAAACGCACCTGATAACGGACCTCGGTATCGGGCTGACGCAGCACGCGTAATACCTGCCCCTGATCACCGGGCGCGACGATCGGCTCACCATTAATCGCCAGCGTCCGCGTCGCCTGCACATATTGACGAAACTCGAACAGGCTTTCGATCCAAGGCGCGGCAACGGGGATCAGCTCCTCTTCGCGACAACCCACCTGCACATCCTGCTCCAGAAAATGCACCCGATAGATCACCTGGTCCTGTAAAAAGGTACCGACATCCACCACATACCCGGTGCTGCCACGCAGTACCAGAAGATCACCGCGCTGTTTGCCAGGAAAGGTGCCGTCATCACGCAGAGTGCGGATAACGCGTAGCTCCTGGCCATAGTCGTATTTGGGTTTCATACTCAAACTCCTCGACCTGGTGTTAACAATTAACAGAGAACATCAGGGGCTATAAAAAATCATCGGCACTGACAAAGCCGGGCTCGGGCGCCCTAAACACCCGCAACACTTTTTGCTCCTGCGCGCTGGAGTCGACAAAATCAACATACGCCTGCTCTAACCAGGTGCCGTAATGGGCAAACGCATCGGCACCTTGCGCCAGCGGCGTCTTCACCAGGTAATCATGGAAGCGCTGCATAATATGCAACCGATTCACCTGCACCACCTGGCGGTTGTATTGAATGCCGAAATGATCGAGAAGATCATCGGCGCTGGACAGCTCCTCCAGATCCTCTTGGAGCTGTTCCAGGCTTATCGTCATATCAGGGTTATCCGTCATTACAATCTCCTCATGCACTCAGTTGGCGGTAATAGCCCAGCAGCTCGGAACGCCCGGGGGCGCGTTTACGGCGTTCGCTGAAACGGCGTACCCAGGGCAGAATCCGAGTGGCCTGTTCGCGCTTTAGCTTTAACCCCAGCTCCGCGTAAGCCAGCATCAGACCACTGATCCCCGAGTGTTTTCCCAGCACCAGACGGTGGACCCGACCGATCTCTGCCGGATCGATCGCCTGGTAGTTGCGCGGATCTTTCAGCAAGCCATCGACATGAATCCCCGCCTCATGGGTAAAAACGCCCTCACCGACGACACTCTTCTGCCAGGACAGCGGCCTGCCTGAGGCCAGCACCACCAGATCACTGAGCTCCTGAAAGCCTTTAAGATTGATCCCCAGGTCATAGCCGTGCAGTTTCTCCAGCCCCATCACCACCTCTTCCAGCGGCGCGTTGCCGGCGCGTTCGCCGAGGCCGTTAACGGTGGTATTGATATGACTGGCGCCGCCCAGAGCCGCCGCCAGCGAGTTGGCGGTCGCCAGCCCGAGGTCGTCATGGGCATGCATCTCCAGATCCAGATCAAAGCGTTGGCTAAGCGTCAGAAACTGGGCATGGACCCCGAACGGTTCCATAATCCCCAGGGTATCTGCAAACCGAAACCGCCGCGCACCGGCGCCTTGCGCCACCTCGGCAACCGCCAGCAGAAAATCGGGATCGGCGCGCGAGGCATCCTCGGCACCGATACAGACATCCAGCCCCAGCTCACGCGCCCTGGCCACATGGCGCGGAATCATCGCTAACACCGCGTGGCGATCGCTGTTTAATTTACTGGCGATCTGTTGATCGGATACCGGGATCGACAGATCCACCATCTGCACCCCAAGGTCTGTCTCTTATACACATCT
>SDWN01000275.1 GCA_004195305.1 Neptunomonas sp.
CTGGAGGCGATGCGTGCCGAAATCGATGATCTTAAACAGTTGCTGCGACAGCAGCTGGCACGGCGTCCGGCAGAGGGGGCTGAGCTTGATCCGATGCAGGCGCGATTGCGCAGTCGTCTGGAACGCGTGGGTATAAGCGCCGTGCTGAGTGAGCGGCTGATGCGGGCGCTGGAGCCCGGGGTGAGCCTGGAACAGGCGTGGAAGATCTCGCTGGCGCGGATGGTCGAATCTTTGCCCACGGTCGGCGAGGATGTGGTCGACCGGGGCGGAATCCTGGCGTTCGTGGGCGCTACCGGGGTGGGTAAAACGACCACTATTGGCAAACTTGCTGCGCGGTATGTGCTCAAGCATGGCAGCTCCGGCGTGGCATTGATTACCACCGATAGTTATCGCATCGCCGCGCATGAACAGCTGCGAACCTTTGGGCGCATCCTTGATATCCCGGTTCGGGTTGTTGATGAAGGTCACTCGCTGGATGATGCGCTGCAGTCGCTGCGGGATCGTCGGCTGGTGTTGATCGACACGGCGGGTATTGGCGGCTCTGATCAGCAGCGCGCGGAGCAGTTTGGGATGTTTTCCCAGTCGGCCTGCCGGATTAAAAAATACCTGGTGTTGCCCTGTACGGCGCAGGAGCAGGTATTGCAGGCCGCGTGTGAGTATTTCAAGCCGATCGGGTTGAACGGTGCGGTGCTGAGTAAGATCGATGAGTCGCTGAGTCTGGGTGAGGTGATCAGCACCGTAATCGAGCAGCGATTACCGGTGGCGTACCTGGCGGACGGGCAGAAAATTCCCGATAACATTGAGGTGGCTAAGGCGAAGTCACTGGTCAGTCGTGCGGTGGTGCTGGCGAGCAGCAGGGCGGCACGCGCTGAGCCGGAGGTGTTGCGTCCGCAACGCCATGATGCTTTGTGAGGCGGTTATGACGAGTGCGGTGCATCAGGCGCAAGTGATTGCGGTCACGGGCGGTAAAGGGGGGATAGGTAAAACCAATGTCTCGGTTAATTTGGCGGCGGCGCTAGCTCAATCAGGTCGGCGGGTGGTGCTGATGGATGCCGACCTGGGTTTGGCTAATGTCGATCTGCTGCTGGGCCTGCGGCCTAAAAAGAATATCAAAGATCTGCTGTCAGGTGAGTGTGGCTTGAGCGACATCATGGTTTCGGCCGGAGAAAGGTTTATGATAGTCCCTGCATCTTCGGGGACTCAGGCGCTGGTTGGGTTGAGTGCGCATGAGCATGCGGAGCTGATTCATGCCTTTGCCGAGATCGCTGACGATATAGACGTCTTGATCGTCGATACCGCTGCGGGGATTTCAGAGTCGGTGGTGGGCTTTGTGCGGGCCGCGCAAGAGGCGTTGGTGGTTGTTTGCGATGAGCCTACCTCGATCACCGATGCTTATGCGTTGATTAAGTTGTTGAATCGAGACAGCGGTTTGAGTCGGTTCAGGGTGTTGGCTAATATGGTGCGTTCTGATCAGGAAGGGCGGAATGTATTCGCAAAATTAACCACCGTGACGGATCGCTTTCTGGATGTGACGCTTCAATATGTGGGAGCTATCCCTTATGATGAATCTGTGCGTAAAGCGGTTCAAAAACAACAGCCTGTATTTCGTGCGTTCCCGCGCAGTAAATCTGCGCTGGCATTCGCGCAGTTAGCGGCAAAAGTGTCATGCTGGCCGGTGCTGTCAGCACCCAGAGGGCATTTGGAATTTTTTGTTGAGCGGTTAGTGCGCGGAGCAAGTCAGCGCTGATCGGCTAAGGGGTTGCATGTATAACTTGCAGGGAGCTGAGAATCAATCTGAACTGGTGGAGCGGCATGCGCCCTTAGTGAAACGCATTGCGCATCATCTGTTGGCTCGACTTCCGTCCAGCGTCCTCGTTGATGACTTGGTTCAGTCTGGCATGATCGGTTTGCTCGAGGCTGCGCGTAAGTATGATCCCAGCAAAGGCGCGAGTTTCGAGACCTACGCAGGTATTCGTATCCGTGGTGCGATCATTGATGAGGTGCGTAAAGGAGACTGGACCCCGCGTTCGGTGCATCGCAATAGCCGTCGTGTGGCTGAGTGTATCAAGCTGGTCGAGTCGCGAACTGGTCAGGATGCTCAGGATACGGATGTGGCCCGGGAGATGGGTGTAAATTTAGACGGTTACTATGCGTTGCTCAAAGATAGTTGCGGCAGCCGTCTGTTTAGTCTCGATGAGCTGCGTGAAAGTAATGAGTATTCGACCGGCCAAGAGATCCCCAGTGGCGATGCTCTGCCTGATGAATTACACCAAGAAGGGGCTTTTAAGCGGGCCTTAGCGGCAGCGATAGGGTCTTTGCCAGAACGGGAGCAGCTAGTGTTTGCGCTCTACTATGACGAAGAGTTGAATCTGAAGGAGATTGGTCAGGTGCTCGGTGTGAGTGAATCCCGGGTTAGTCAGATTCACTCCCAGGCGGCGTTACGGTTGAGAGCCAGGCTGGATTCTTGGAGTTGAGCTTAAGCGATTTTAATTGCCTCCATTATTAAACCAGTGGGTTAATAATGGAGGCGAAGATACGTCAATATTGGTCCTAAGACCAATGTGAACCCCTGAAAATACAACAGTTCCATGTAGTAGCGGCAGATTTTAGGGGCGATGGATAAATAGCTGTGGAATCTATATGTCCACTAGGTTAAAAGTATACGGAATCGATACATGTGCGGGCTAAGCTCATTGAGCTGGGTAAGACGGAGGTCTCCTTGGATAAAAATTTGAAGATACTTATTGTTGATGATTTTTCAACAATGAGGCGGATTATAAAAAACCTGCTTAGAGATCTCGGGTTTAATAATACGGTCGAAGCCGATGATGGCATGACGGCGCTGCCGGTGCTGCAGTCTGGAGGCATCGACTTTCTGGTGACCGATTGGAATATGCCGGGCATGTCTGGCTTGGAGCTGCTGCAAAAAGTGCGCGCCGATCCGACGCTGGCCAAGCTGCCGGTGCTAATGGTCACTGCGGAAGCCAAGCGCGAGCAGATCATCATGGCTGCCCAGGCCGGTGTAAATGGCTACGTGGTCAAGCCGTTCACGGCCGCCGTTCTTAAAGAAAAGATCGAAAAGATTTTCGAGCGAATTTAGGGAATCGAAGCGATGTCTGGGGACGTAGAAGTAACAGACCTGAGGAGTTTCGAGTTGACCCTTCAGGAAAAAGCGCAAGAACTGCTTGGGTTGCTGGATGTTGGCGATTTTGCGGGTGCTATGCGGATTCTGGCAGAGCTCAGTGATGCGCGAAGTACCATGCTCTACCAAGAGGTGGGTCGACTCACCCGGGGGCTGCACGAGGCGATCAAGCAGTTTAATTCTGACGTTGAAAAGACGGCCGAAAAAGCCTCACTGCCGGAGGAGCGTGATGCCCTGACTGAGGTATCCAGTGCTCATGATCGTTTGGATTATGTGCTGGAGCTGACCGAAAGCGCAGCTAATAAAACCATGGACATGATTGAAGCCAGCATGCCTATCGCCGATGAGCTGGGTGAGCAGGCTCGGATGTTGCGGCAGGATTGGCAGAATATGGCTGATCAGCAGGATTCGATGTCAGCGCTCAAGGATCTTGGCCGGACCACTGAAGCGTTTTTATCAGAGATAGAAACAGGCGCCGGAAACCTGCAGAGTAATTTTACCGAGATATTGCTGGCGCAGGGATTTCAGGATATTACCGGACAGTTGATCAAGCGGGTTAACGGTCTGGTCAATGATGTTGAGAAGAGCCTAATTACCCTGGTCGCCGTTGCCGGTAAGGTCGACCGCATTAGCGGCATTAAGCATGATTCGGTGTCTGAGGCAGGGAGTCCTGAAGCTGAATATGAACAGCAACAGCAGCAACAACAGCAGAATGTCAAAGGACATGGTCCCGCAGTGCTCAAAGAAGAGGCCGCAGGTGTCGTTACTGGGCAGGATGATGTCGATGACCTGCTGTCGAGTCTCGGGTTCTAAGGAGTTGAATGTATGAGTCTGGATGTAGATGAAGAGATCCTGCAAGACTTCTTAGTGGAGGCGGGTGAGATTCTTGAGCTGCTCTCTGAACAGCTGGTCGAACTGGAGCACCGCCCACAAGACAGTGAACTACTGAATGCGATATTTCGTGGCTTTCATACCGTTAAAGGTGGGGCTGGCTTTATGCAGCTGACCGCCTTGGTGGCCTGTTGCCATGCGGCTGAAAACGTGTTCGATAAACTGCGTAACAATGAGATTGCGGTCAGTACCCTGCTGATGGATGTGGTGTTGCAAGCGCTGGATACCATCAATGAGCAGTTTGATGGCGTTCGCGCTGGCGAGGCTCCTGTCGATGCTGCGCCTGAGTTGCTTGATGCGCTGGGTGCATTAACCCGTGGCGAGCAACCGGCCGGAATAGTGGCGGCCACTGAGCCTGAGCCGCAGCCCGAGATCGTTGCGACTGGCTCGGTCGTCGATGCAGATATCGAGTTTGAGCAGTTGCTGGATGCGCTTGGCGAGGGTTCAGCGTCTGCTGCTGCGAGCAGTGATGAGATCACCGACGACGAGTTCGAAGCATTGCTGGATGAGTTGCACGGCAAGGGTCAGCATGGCGGCGTCGTTGGTTCAGCCGAGACTGAGCCCAATGTCGCTGCTGCCGTTATAACTCCGGCTCAAGCGACAACTGCGGCGGCCTCCGCGGATGACGATCTGATCACCGAGGATGAGTTCGACGCGCTCTTGGATGAGCTTCAGGCGCAGGGCAAGGGCGCTTTTGCCGCGTCACCACCGACGTCTGCTGCATTGGTGCCGCCTGCTGCGACGCCCGTTTCTGCGCCCGCGCCTGCCTCAGAACCAGCGCCTGCGCCGGCGGCCAAGGCCAAGACAGAAGTCGCGCAGCGACCCGCTGCATCGAGTCCAGTTGAAAGGCCCGTGGTGGCAGAGACCACCGTTCGCGTTGATACCCAGCGCCTCGACGAGATCATGAACATGGTCGGCGAGTTGGTGCTGGTGCGTAATCGGTTGGTTCGTTTGGGGGCCACTGTTGCTGATGAAGAGGTGGGTAAGGCCGTAGCCAGTCTGGATATGGTGACTGCTGACCTGCAGATGTCGGTGATGAAAACACGAATGCAGCCGATCAAAAAAGTGTTTGGGCGGTTCCCCCGGGTGGTGCGTGATCTAGCCCGGACGCTGAGCAAAGAGATCAACCTGGAACTGCGCGGTGAGGAGACCGATCTGGATAAAAATCTGGTCGAGGCGCTGGCCGATCCGTTGGTTCACCTGGTCCGTAATGCGGTCGATCATGGTGTTGAGACACCAGACGTGCGTGAGGCCGCCGGCAAACCCCGAGTCGGCGTTGTCATCCTCTCGGCGGAGCAAGAGGGTGATCACATTCTGCTATCGATCGCTGACGACGGGGCCGGCATGGATGCCGATAAGCTGCGTGCGCTTGCGGTCGAGAAAGGGATGATGGATCAGGACTCCGCGGACCGTCTGAGTGATAACGAAGCTTTTAATCTGATCTTTGCTGCCGGATTCTCAACCAAGAAAGAGATCTCCAATGTCTCTGGGCGTGGGGTGGGGATGGATGTGGTCAAAACCAAGATCACCCAGCTTAACGGCACCCTGAGTATCGATTCCGTACCCGGGCAGGGATCTCGCATCGAGATTAAAGTGCCGTTGACACTGGCGATCATGCCGACGTTGATGGTGATGCTGGCTGATCAGGCCTTCGCGTTGCCGTTGGTGAGTGTCAATGAGATCTTTCATCTGGATTTGACCCAAACCAATGTCATCGATGGTCAGGAAGTGGTCGTGGTGCGAGAAAAGGCGTTACCGCTGTTTCACCTCAAACGTTGGCTGATAAACGGTTGTGTTGGAGAGCCGTTGCCCGGTACCGGGCATGTTGTTATCGTCACTGTGGGTACCCAGAGGGTGGGCTTTATCGTCGATCAGCTGGTCGGCCAGGAGGAGGTCGTGATCAAGCCCTTAGGCAAAATGTTGTTGGGCACGCCGGGGATGTCCGGAGCCACGATCACCGGTGACGGTCGCATTGCTCTGATTCTGGATATTCCCAGTCTGTTGATGCGTTATGCCTCTCATTGATGTTTAAGCACGGGCAGGGGGCACGGGGCGCTGCTGGCTGTAGGAGTTGTTGATGACCGTCAAAGTCCTTGTTGTTGATGACTCCGCATTTTTTCGGCAGCGTGCCAGTGCCATACTGAATGCGGATCCCCGCGTGACCGTAGTCGGTACCGCCGAGAATGGCAGAGTAGCGATTGAGCAAGCACAGCGGCTCAAGCCCGATGTGATCACGATGGATTATGAGATGCCGGTAATGAATGGCATCGTCGCTCTGATTGAGATCATGCGCCTCTGCCCGACGCCGGTGCTGATGTTTTCCTCATTGACCTATGAAGGTGCCCGAATCACCCTGGAGGCGCTGGAGGCAGGGGCGGTTGATTACCTGCCCAAGAGTTATGATCGTGTGGCTCAGGGTCATGCGGGTCTGGAGCAGGTGCTGGTCGAGCGGGTATTGGCAGTGGCGCGTAGTCGGGTGGGCCGTGCCCCCCAGTTCGCCTCTCCGGCGCCCGTAATGGCGCCCCGTGCTTCATCTGCCAGCCTCTCCCGGTCGCAACCGGTACCGTATAAGTCGCAGCCCAGGGGCGCGACAGTAGCGGCGTCACCTGCGCCCAGAGCGGGGAGCTTAGCCAAGCGGTGTAAGCTGGTTATCTTGGGTACCTCAACCGGAGGTCCGGTCGCGATTCAGAAGATTCTTACCCGTCTGCCTGCCGATTTTCCGTTGCCGATATTGATCGTGCAGCATATGCCCAAGACCTTTACCGGCGCTTTTGCCGAGCGTTTAAATCAGCAATGCCAGCTTCGGGTTCGTGAGGCCTGTGAGGGTGATCGGCTAGAGCCTGGCTTAGCACTGCTGGCCCCGGGAGGGGAGCAGATGCTGGTAGATGGACGTCAGGGAGGGCGGGTTCGGATCATGGC
>SDWN01000278.1 GCA_004195305.1 Neptunomonas sp.
AGATGTGTATAAGAGACAGGTCGTTGTGTTCGGTGGCCGTCAGGTGGATATTGGCGACGCCGAGTTCGGTGTCGGGCAGTGCCGTGAGTTCAAAGTAGTGGGTGGCAAACAGGGTGAAGGCGCGCGTCTTGGCGGCCAGATGTCGGGCGCAGGACCAGGCCAGAGACAGGCCGTCGAAGGTGCTGGTGCCGCGCCCTACCTCATCCATCAGTACCAGACTCTGTGGCGTGGCGTTGTGGAGGATGTTAGCGGTTTCGGTCATCTCCACCATAAATGTAGAGCGCCCGCCAGCCAGGTCGTCCGACGAACCCATGCGGGTGAAGATGCGATCGACCAGGCCAATTTGGGCCTGGGCCGCAGGGACGTAGCTGCCGATATGGGCCAGCAGCACGATCAGCGCTGCCTGGCGCATAAAGGTCGATTTACCGCCCATGTTGGGGCCGGTAATAATGAGCATCCGCCGCTCCGGATCAAGCTGCAGGTCGTTGCCGACAAAGGGGTTATCCGAAACCCGTTCGACCACCGGGTGGCGCCCCTCCCGAATCAGAATGCCGGGCACCTCGGAGAGTGTCGGGGCGCAGTAATCGAGCCGCTCGGCACGCGCGGCGAGATTGTTCAGTACGTCCAGCTGGGCCAGTGCCGCTGCGCTGTCCTGCAGCGGTGCCAGTTGTTCAGCGAGGAGTTCAAGCAGCGCGTCGTAGAGCATCTTTTCCCGCGCCAGGGCACGGCTTTTACTGCTCAGGGCCTTGTCCTCGAACTCTTTCAGCTCGGGGGTGATAAAGCGTTCCGCATTCTTAAGGGTCTGTCTGCGGATATACTCCGCAGGTGCCTGCTCCGACTGGGCCCGGCTGATTTCGATGTAATAGCCGTGAACCCGGTTATAGCCGACCTTGAGGGTGGCGATGCCGGTGCGGGCCTTTTCGCGCAGTTCAAGTTCAAGCAGATAACCGCCAGCGTTCTCACTCAGCGCGCGCAGCTCATCGAGTTCGCTGTCGTAGCCTTCGGCGATCACCCCGCCGTCGCGGATAATTACCGGCGGGTTGTCGCCGATGGCGCTTTCAAGTAATTGCTGTAGCTCGGGAAATTCGCTGATAGAGATGCCAAGTTCACTCGCCAAAGGCGACTGCAAAGGTGCTAGCAACTGCTGCAGTTCGGGGAGGGCGCCCAGTGCGGACTTGAGCCGCTCCAGATCGCGGGGCCGAGCCGAGCGCAGCGCCACACGTGCCAGGATGCGTTCGATATCACCGATCTGTTTCAATACCGGTTGCAGTGCTTCGAAACGGTATGCCTCGATCAGGCTGCCGATACAGAGTTGGCGCTGTTGGATGATCTCCAGGTCGCGCAGCGGGCGATGCAGCCAGCGCCGTAACAGGCGTCCACCCATGGGTGTCGCCGTTCGATCCAGCACCGAGATCAGGGTGTTGTCGGTGCCGCCCATCAGGTTGGCGTCCAGCTCCAGATTGCGCCGGGTTGCGGCATCCAGAATGACGCTGTTGTCTTGGAGCTCGGTGGCGATAGCGCGAATATGTGGCAGCGCCGTGCGCTGGGTCTCCCGCGCGTATTGTAGCAGGCAGCCCGCTGCACGCAGTGCCGTGGGCAGCGGATCACAACCGAAGCCGCTCAGATCACGGGTTTGAAACTGTTGTGTTAGCAGCCGATAGGCGCTGTCGAAGTCGAAATTCCAGGGCGGCTGGCGGCGCAATCCTTGAAAACGGTTCAGTAGCGCATCGATGCCATCGTCTTCGTTGTATAGCAGTTCGGCGGGTTGCAGTCTTGCCAGTTCGCTGAGCAGCGCGGTCTCGCCGTCAAGCTCCATCACCAGGAAGCGTCCCGCGCTGATATCGAGGCTGGCGATGCCAAAGCGCTGCTTGTCACGTGTTACGGCAACCAGCAGGTTGTCACGAGAGGCGTCCAGCAGCGCCTCGTCGGTCAGGGTGCCGGGAGTAACGACGCGCGCAACTCGGCGCTCGACCGGTCCCTTGCTGGTCGCCGGGTCGCCAAACTGCTCGACGATGGCGACCGATTTTCCGGTGCGGACGATTTTGGCTATATAGTTTTCGGCTGCATGGTAGGGGATACCTGCCATGGGTATCGGTTCACCGCCGGAGTGACCGCGACTGGTCAGAGTTATGTCGAGTAGCTGCGCCGCCTGGCGGGCATCGTCGTAAAACAGCTCGTAAAAATCGCCCATACGATAGAATACTAAGTCGTTGGGGTGTTCCATCTTGAGCCCAAAATATTGGGTCATCATGGGAGTATGAGTGCTGTTCTTGGCTGGGGCTTTGCTCATGCGGGGGTCAGTTTCATCGGCTAAAGGGTGATATGAGAGAGAGCCGTTTTGGTGTTCGGCAAACCTGGCCATTCTACGTCATCTTGTGCCATATTTCTAAGCCGATACAGCGAGCAGCATAGCGATGAGCAACAACATGCAAAAGCAGATTGAGCAGTTAGCAATGACCCTGGTGCGGCGTCACTGGACTCTGGTTACCGCAGAGTCCTGTACCGGCGGCGGCGTGGCGTGTCGGTTATCCGCGGTCACGGGAAGTTCGGCCTGGCTTGAAGGAGGATTTGTGACCTATTCCAATGCGATGAAGCAACAGCTGCTGGGGGTGAGTGCCGAGTTGCTGGAACAGCAGGGTGCAGTCAGCCAGGCCTGTGTTGAAGCGATGGCGCGCGGGGCGCTGGTCCATAGCCCGGCTCAGCTCAGTGTGGCGATCAGCGGTATTGCAGGGCCAGGAGGGGGCACTGAAGAAAAACCGGTCGGTACGGTGTGGGTCGCCTGGGCGCGCGTCGATGGGGTGCTCGTGAGTCAGCGGTTTAATTTCAGCGGAGATCGTCAATCTGTTCGAGATCAAGCGGTTGAAGATGCAATCCAGGGATTGCTGGCAGTCCTGGAGGAATAAATAGCAAACCAGGGTTGCGTTTAAATAAAGCTGTGAAATAATACTGTTTAGATATACAGTTGTTTTGGCATAAATCAGGGTGCTACCCATAAGGGTGAACCCGTTTCGGAAAACCTAATGAGTCAGGCTAAGGGTATCGCAATGGATGACAACAAAAAGAAGGCGCTGTCAGCCGCGCTAGCGCAGATCGAGCGTCAATTCGGCAAAGGTGCGGTGATGCGCATGGGTGACAAGCCGCGCGAAGCGATCCCTTCGGTGTCGACCGGTTCGCTGGGGTTGGATATTGCTCTTGGGATAGGGGGGCTGCCTTATGGCCGTATCTGTGAGATCTATGGGCCGGAGTCCAGCGGTAAGACCACGCTTACACTGCAAGTTGTTGCTGAAGCGCAGAAGCAGGGTAAGGTCTGTGCCTTTATAGATGCTGAGCACGCCTTGGATCCAATCTATGCCGAGAAGTTAGGCGTCAATATTGATGATCTTCTGGTCTCTCAGCCTGACACGGGTGAGCAGGCGCTTGAGATCTGCGACATGCTGGTGCGTTCGAATACCGTCGATGTGGTTGTCGTGGATTCGGTGGCTGCGCTGGTGCCTCGTGCCGAGATCGAAGGTGAAATGGGTGATACCCACGTCGGTTTGCAAGCCCGTCTGATGTCTCAGGCGCTTCGCAAAATAACGGGCAATGTAAAGAATGCAAACTGTTTGCTGCTCTTCATTAATCAGATCCGGATGAAGATAGGGGTGATGTTCGGCTCCCCCGAGACCACGACCGGCGGTAATGCACTGAAATTCTACGCCTCGGTACGTCTGGATATCCGCCGCACCGGCGCCGTGAAAGACAAAGACGAAGTTATCGGTAACGAGACCCGGGTCAAGGTCGTTAAGAACAAAGTCTCGCCGCCATTTAAGCAAGCCGAATTCCAGATCATGTATGGCAAGGGCATCTATAAGATGGGCGAGCTGATCGATCTGGGTGTGAAGCAGGGCCTCGTCGATAAAGCAGGGGCTTGGTACGCCTATAAAGGCAGCAAAATCGGTCAGGGTAAAGCCAACTCTGCCAACTACCTGGCAGAGAATCCAGCGATCGCTGAAGAGATCGAAGGTCTGATTCGTGCAGAGATGATGCCGCAACCGGATCTGAGCCCGAAGCCGAAAGAGCCGATTCCGGATCCGGTCACGGGTGAGATCGTATTTTAAGCACGCTGTAAGTGTAAGTGCATCATTAAAGAGCAGCTATGGCTGCTCTTTTGCGTTGTAGGCGCACCCTTATTGGTTACGTGCTAGCACGTTTGGCTCAGGTTGGGATGTTAATGCAAACCCCCTGTTTTGTTTGCTTTCAGGCTGCCGTAAGAGTTTGAGCGCGGGTCAATATGGTGTATCGTTCGGGCGTCGATATCAATCAAGGATAGAGGGTCGAGGCTATGAGAACCCTGTTAGTTGCAGGTGTGTTGTGTCTATTGTGGTCAACGACCCATGCAGGTCCGTCGGATGTCGGTGTTGCGGCCCCTGATATTGCTCAGGTAACCGGTTGTGAGCGCTGTGGGGTGATACTTAACGAGATCCGTGATGTTTTGGCTGAGCGCTGTGAGACGGTGCCGAGTCTGGCCGATTTACGCAACATGCCGATTTATCTTTTTCTGAGTATCTTTGATGAGATCAGTCAGGGCGGTGATCCGGCCCTTGCAGAGCGTATCCATAATGCCGCGATCCGCGGGATGGCGTGTGATAATCCGGATGCTGGGATTAAAGATGCTCAGCAGATGGCTAATCAGTTGATGCTTGAAAATCAGCTATAATTGCTGCTTTTCAACACACTCGCAGCGAATGCGTTCGGATCACCGCGGACTGTTGTTTCCGCCTAAGCTGGAAGCTTTGCGACGATCACTCTATCATAGCTTCCTTTTTTGTATTCACTATAAGGCATACGCGACCATGACCGAGCAGGACCCGCATCAGCAGTCGGAACAGGTTCCTGAGGCTACGGCCTCCGCCGATAAGACCAGAGCCCGCAGTCGAGGGATCTACCTATTGCCTAATCTGTTAACCTCCGCCGCACTGTTTTCTGGCTTTTATGCCATTATCGCGGCGATGAATGGTAATTTTGAGAACGCCGCTATCGCTATCTTTGTGGCGATGGTGCTTGATGGTCTCGATGGTCGCGTGGCACGAATGACCAACACCCAGAGTGAGTTTGGCGCCCAGTATGACAGCTTGGCGGATATGGTCTCCTTCGGCGCCGCGCCAGCATTGGTGGCGTTTTCCTGGGCGCTGCATGATGCGGGTAAAGTGGGTTGGTTTGCTGCGTTTGTGTTTGTTGCCGGTGCTGCATTGCGGCTGGCGCGGTTTAATACGCAGATCGGCAGCGTCGATAAGCGCTACTTTGTGGGGCTTGCCAGTCCTGCGGCGGCAGGGGTTGTGGCGGGCATGGTGTGGGTCGGTACCCAGTTTGAGATAGATGCTGAACACTATGCGTTAGCCATCGCACCTATTGTCGCCCTGTCTGGCATCCTGATGGTGAGTAATTTCTACTATCACAGTTTCAAAGAGATTGATTTTAAGGGCAAGGTGCCTTTTGTTGTGCTGTTGGCCGTCGTCATGGTACTGGCCGTCATCTCGATCGATCCGGCGACTCTGCTGTGGCTCATCTTCGTGGTTTACGCCTGTTCTGGCCCGGTTCAGGCGGTGCTGCGTTATCGGAAAAAGCATACCCAGTAATTCAATCCCGTCTGCGATAAGGCGGGTAGTCTTATTATTCTAGCGTAACGTCCGGGCTCTTGATGCAGTTAGCCAGTCTTGTGAACAGCTTTGGTGGTCATATGCAGCGCAAATATGGCTGCCGGGTCCATAAATTGGCGCTTAATGCCAGTTTTACCTGCCCCAATCGCGATGGCAGCAAGGGGCTGGGCGGCTGTACCTTCTGTAATAACACCTCGTTTAGCCCTAATAGCAAGCAGCCGCCGAGCATTGCCGAGCAGGTTGAGGCGGGCCGACAGGTGATTCGCAAGCGCACCGGCGCGCAGCGCTATCTGGCGTATTTTCAGGCTTATACCAACACGTACGCGGATATAGATTACCTCAAGGGGCTTTATGACGCGGCCATGAACGAGCCGGATGTGATCGGCTTGTCGGTGGGGACCAGGCCCGATTGTGTGCCAGATCCGGTGTTGGATCTGCTTGCCGGGTATCAGGCACAAGGCTATGAAGTATGGCTTGAGCTGGGGCTGCAGTCGGCCAACGATGCGACCCTGGCGCGGGTTAATCGGGGGCACGGCTGGGCCGAATATGAGGATGCGGTTCGGCGTTCTCAGCGGCGCGGGTTGCAAATCTGTACCCATCTGATCGTCGGCCTGCCCGGTGAGACTGCGCTGGCCAGTGTGGCGAGTTTCGACCGGGTGATGGCGCTAGGAACCGCCGGGCTTAAGCTGCATCCGCTGCATATCGTCAAGGGCACGCAGCTGGCCCGACAGTGGAAACAGGGGCTCTATCAGGGCGTCTCTTTCGATGCCTATGTTGAAGCCTGTGTTGAAATTATTCGGCGTAGCCCGGCTGAGCTGGTATTTCACCGCCTGACCGGGACTGCGCAAGCCTCGCTGCTGTTGAGTCCAGGCTGGTGTGCCAAAAAGTGGCGGGTTCTCAATGCGATTGCCGAGGGGTTGGCCTTGGTTGATGGGTGTCAGCCAAGGCCCTCTTTTGCGCCCGTCATTGCGACTCCACTGGCGTTGGCTCAGCTCCGTTCGTAAGCGTTGCGGACCTCATCGGCGATGATCGCGATGCCCTTTTTAACTTGATCGGCTTCCTGGGTATAGGTGACGCGGATGCACTCATGTTTGTGCTGCCATTCATCGGTGATGCCGGGAAAGAAATAGTGGCCGGAAACGATCAGTACGCCGCGAGCTTTCAGGCGCTGATACAGCTCCAGGCTTGATATCGGCAGGTCCTTAAACCACAGCCACAGAAACATCGCCCCTTCCGCCTTGTGGATGTAATAAGGCAG
>SDWN01000521.1 GCA_004195305.1 Neptunomonas sp.
TTATTCAATAACACGACACGCCCCTAGCCCGCGATTCACATCAAAACACTCTTATAAAAAACCTTAGAACGGTCTTTAGCCCAAGCAGCATAAGCATTTCTGGCGTTTAAAATGGCGATACAAGCGGCACTTCAAACACATTTATCGAACCCGTATTTTCATTTCGAAAGCACCCCAATATCCGCCGCAATTGGCGGGCTAGTCGGCATTTTCAATACCCGCTTTATCCTGTCTTGCCATATCAACAAGCGTTTGCAGCATCGTCGCTGGCGGCTGCCAATCTAAGCACTGCTGAGTATGAGTAATATCCACGGCTAAAGATCCCAGCAACCTATCGGCACTGCTTGATCTTCGCAAGAATTTGGCGATCATACGCAGCAAAATATCTGGGCAATAAAATAGTCTCGGTTTAACACCATAGGCCTGCGCTATGCGCCGGATCAAGGTCGATGTTGAAACGGCCTCACCATCCGAAACAAGAAATATCTGCCCCTCTGCTTGAGGATGCACAACACACACCCGCACCAGATCAACCAGATTGGTAATGCTCACCAACGTGCGTCGATTCGTTAATCCAGCAAGAGGTAAGGGAATACCCCGCTTAACCCAGCAAATCAGTTGCAAAAAATTGGCTTTTACACCCACGCCGTAAATTAACGGGGGCCGGATCACGACCACATCAAAACCACTGGTTTGCCCGTAGGCTAATAGCGCACTCTCGGCTCGAGACTTGGATCGAGCATAGGCATCCTGAGGGTTAGGTACATCGGCTGCACTATAAGGAACAACCCGCTCCTCGCCGTTAACCTTAATTGAACTGAGAAAAATAAAGCGTCGTACACCTGCATTTTTGGCCAAACGGGCCAGAGTCAACGCTCCCTGATGGTTAACACGGTCATATTCAGAATCCTGCGCCTGGGTATCATCCATGGCATGCACACGCGCGGCCAGATGGACAACCACATCAATTCCCGCCAGCGCCCCGGCAATCGCAACCTCATCCTCCAGCCCCGAGATCTTAACCAGATCAACGCTACCCAGCTGTGCCGCGGAAAAACGATCCGGATCGCGGACGAGCCCGCGTACACAGTAGTGCTGCCGGATCATTTCACGGCAAAGATGCTGTCCAACAAAACCACTGGCACCGGTTATCAATATTTTCAAAGTATAAAAACCAGCTCAGAGAGCCTGTCGCAAGCCCTGCATAGCTTGGCGAAGGCTATTTAAAATAGGCTTGATACCAGACAACAAAGCGTGCAATGCCGACACTTACCGGTGTCTCGGGCTTATAATCGACCCAGGCCTCCAGCGCAGACACATCCGATGCCGTATCCGGCACATCGCCCGGCTGCAATGGCAACAGATTCAACTTCGCCTTACGCCCCAGCTCTGATTCTATGCAGCCGATATAATCCAGCAATTCAACCGGATGCTGGTTACCGATATTAAAGACCCGCCAGGGTGCTTTACTGCTGGCAGGATCCGGCGTTTTACCTTGCCACTGCGGATTCGACTCGGCCACCCGATCCAGAGTACGTATCACCCCTTCGACGATATCATCGATATAGGTAAAATCACGACGATGCTTACCGTAGTTAAACACATCGATCGGCTTGCCCTCCTTGATCGCCTTGGTAAACAGAAACAGCGCCATGTCCGGCCGCCCCCAAGGACCATAGACGGTAAAGAAGCGTAACCCAGTGGTCGGTAATGCGTACAGATGGCTGTAAGTATGCGCCATCAGCTCATTAGATTTTTTCGAGGCGGCATACAGTGACAATGGGTGATCGACATTATCGTGCTCAGAGAAGGGTAGGGTTTCATTGGCACCATAGACCGAACTGGACGAAGCATAGACGAGGTGTTTGACATCGTTATGGCGACAGCCTTCGAGAATATTCAAAAAGCCGACGATGTTACTATCGATATAGGCACGGGGGTTTTCGATGCTATAGCGCACCCCGGCCTGAGCCGCAAGATTCACCACCCGATCAAACTTTTCTGTTTTGAACAACTGCTCCATCCCCGGAGTATCAGCCAGATCCAGTTTTACGAAACGAAACAGCTCCGCATTGGGATTAGCATCCAGTTGCGCCAGGCGAGCAAGCTTCAGCGAGACATCGTAATAGTCGTTCAGATTATCCAGTCCCACCACCTGGTCGCCACGATTGATCAGGTACTGACTGACATGGAAGCCGATAAATCCGGCCGCTCCGGTGACTAATACTTTCATGGTTGTATTCCTTTATAGCTAAGGTGCAAACCTCTCGCCGAAAGCCAAGTGTATGCTTAACCTCTTAAAAACGACTCAAGCCAGTGCCCGATTATAACCGACCGTCTACCGCCGTTGCGGGTAACATATGCTTGATATCAAACAAAACCGCGGTGGGCTGACACAATGCCTGGATCGCCTCGCCCCCCAAAACCTCAAACTGTTGATGCGCAACCGCCAGGATCACCGCATCATAACGACCGGGACTGAGCGCATCGAGCAGATCCAAGCCGTACTCCTGCTTCGCCTCTGCGGGACTAACCCAGGGGTCGTAGACCTCCACCTCGGCGTGATAATCCTCCAGCTCCTTGATCATATCGACGACCCGGGTATTGCGCAGGTCGGGACAGTTCTCTTTGAACGCCAATCCAAGAATCAACACCTTGCTGCCCATCACCTGGATTTTCTTCTGGGTCATCTTTTTGACCACCTGAGAGACCACGTAGGCACCCATGCCATCGTTGAGACGCCGACCCGCCAAAATTATCTCTGGATGATAGCCGACCGCCTGGGCTTTATGGGTCAGATAGTAGGGATCGATACTGATGCAGTGACCGCCAACCAGACCGGGCCGAAACGGCAGAAAATTCCATTTGGTACCCGCCGCCGCCAACACCTCTCCGGTATCGATACCGAGTCGATTAAAGATGATCGCCAACTCGTTAACCAGAGCAATATTCAGATCCCGTTGGGTGTTTTCGATCACCTTAGCCGCCTCGGCAACTTTGATCGAACTGGCCAGGTGAGTACCCGCGGTAATGATCGAGCCGTACAGGTTATCGATCTGCTCAGCGGCGTCGGGGGTCGACCCCGAGGTCACCTTGAGAATAGTTTCCAGGCGATGGGTTTTATCACCTGGATTAATGCGCTCAGGACTGTACCCCACCACAAAGTCACGATTGAAGGTTAGCCCCGAGACCCGTTCGAGAATCGGCACACAGACCTCTTCGGTAGCACCGGGATAGACCGTCGACTCATACACCACCAGATCACCGGGCTTGAGTGCCGCACCAACCGTTTCTGAGGCTTTTCTGAGCGGGGTCAGATCGGGCTGTTTGTGCACATCGATCGGAGTCGGCACGGTGACAATATAACAATTACAGTCGCTCAACCGCTGTGTATCGGCAGTAAACCGCAATCGCTCAACACCCTTTAGCTCATCCGCGGCGACCTCCAGGGTATCATCCCGCCCCTGCGTGAGCGCTTCAATCCGCTGTGGATTAATATCAAACCCCAGAGTTGGATACTTACGCCCGAACGCAACGGCCAGCGGCAACCCCACATACCCCAAACCAATGACCGCAATTCTTAAATCATCCAAGACTTTAGCCACGCTACTCTCCTTCATCCAATTTGAATATTCTGACCTATGCCAATGCGGTACTAGGAGGCTGTTCGAGAATACACTGATCTACTCGGCAACCGCTCCTGCGTTGCACTACCTCCTGCATCCATGCTGTCGTGCTGAAAACCCGGCTCTCTTAAATTAAACAGGGGTCATATTTTACGATCATCCTCGTTAAATGCTATTCACAAGCTGCGTCCTTGCAGCTTGCCCTACGGGCAGCTATCGCTGTGTAAATCGGCTTTCCTGCCGATTTATCACAAGCGGCGTCCCTGCAGCTTGCCCTACGGGCAGCTATCGCTGTGTAAATCGGCTTTCCTGCCGATTCATCTTCGCAAATGATCGATAAATCTGACTCAAAATGCGCATCTCTCGCTACGCTCGCTATTCTCGGTCAGCCTCCTAGCGCTGTTCGCAGCGACTCAACAGGTCTTGATTTCCACACTGAGGCAAAAAACCGCTGACATGCTGCAACATCAAAGCCCGCAACGGTTCGACCGCCTGCTGCTCGACCTGCTCAGTCAAGGCCCCGATGATCAGCTCCAACTGGGCGCTATCGGGCCCCTCTTCGTGAGCCATCATAATCTGCGGATGCGAGGTGCCAGTAACGTTATCACCGATCAGTAACTCTTCATAAAGTTTCTCTCCCGGCCTCAAACCGGTATAGCGGATCTCAACCCCGGATCGACGCCCACCTGCGACCCGGTGACCGCTCAGGCGGATCATCCTCTGGGCCAGATCGGCGATACGCACCGGCGCCCCCATATCCAACACAAACAGCTCCCCGCCCTGGCCCAGCGATGCGGCCTGAATAACCAATGACGCGGCTTCCGGGATGGTCATAAAGTAGCGGGTAATCTCCGGGTCGGTCACTGTTACCGGCCCCCCTTGAGCGATCTGGCGCTGGAACAGGGGAATCACTGATCCCGAGGAGCCCAATACATTGCCAAAGCGAACCATCATAAACCGGGTCACACTGTTTTCCGGGTGGCACTGCAAGCCCTGCAGCACCATCTCGGCAAGTCGCTTGCTGGCACCCATGGTATTGGTTGGCCTAACCGCCTTATCAGTAGAGATCAGGACAAAGCGCTCTACCTTTAACTGCATCGCCAGCTGCGCGACCACCCAGGTCCCGAGCACATTATTCTGCACCCCGGGAATCACGTTCTGCTCGACGATCGGCACATGTTTATACGCAGCGGCATGGTACAGGGTCTGAATCCTATAACCACCAATCAGTCGCTGCATCCGGGACCGATCCAGCACCGTTCCCAGCACCGCAACCAGCTCCGTCGGTAAATCGAACAACTCGATCCGCTGCCGTAGCTCGGCCTCGACCTGGTACAGCGAAAATTCATTGTGCTCCAGCAGCACCAAACACCGAGGCGCTTGCTGCAGCAACTGACGACAGAGCTCCGAGCCGATTGAGCCACCGGCACCCGTAACCAGCACCTGGCGTCCCTTCACGCTCTGTTGCAGCAGCTCGGGATCCGCCTGGACCGACGCCCGGCCGAGCAAATCGGTCAGATCGATCTCATTCAGTTCGGTCAGATAAGCCTGCCCCAGCGCGACCTGATCCAGCGATGGCATCGAGCGCACAGCCACTTCAACCTGCTCTAATTCCCGTAAAATCCGGCGTCGATCATCCTGAGTCGCACTCGGTAATGCCAGCAAAACCTCCAGGGTCTCATAGTCCCCGCGCAGCTCCGGGATCACCGGTAAACCACCCAACACTGTCAGACCGGCGATCTGATGCCCCTTTAACCCGACATCATCATCAATAAACCCTAACAGACGAAAATGGCTGCTCTGACTTAACGACAACGCCAACTGTACTCCCGCCTCGCCCGCACCGTAGATCAGCACGTGGTTGCCTTTACGCTCGCGGAAAGCACCGGCCATAAACCAGCGTGCAACCTGCCGACTGCCACCCACAAGGATACAGAGCACCATCCAAAAAATCAGTGGTAGCGAACGTGGGGAAAACAGCTCCCAATGAAAATAGTTAGACAGATAGAAGGGCAACAGTGACCACAGCAACACCAGCAACGCATTGGCGTAACCGATGGTGATCATGGCACGATGGCCGATATAGCGGATGACGGCGCGATACAAGCCCAAACGAATATAGAGCGGAATCGCAATCAGCGGCACGACGGCAAACAGCAGCAGCTGCTTACCCTGGGGGTGGTACAGTTCGCCCAGCCGGAGTGAGAACGCTAACCACAGTGACAACAGCACCAGCAGCGTATCCAGCAGCGCGATGACCGCAGCCTTATAGCTCCGATTTAGAGATTGCAGCTGCGTCAGCATCGGCGCGACAACGCCAATGCGACAATTCCCGCTACCACGCGTGCTATCGCGACACGCTCTTTCTCAGCACTCAGGGGCACGTTACGCTATCTCCTCGGCCCATGGCGTAATAGGTAAAGCCGATCTCTTTAAGCACTTCCGGATCGTACAGATTGCGACCATCAAAAATTAGCGGCTGCTTGAGCGCCTGCTTTAGCTGAGCAAAGTCGGGGTTCCAGAAACATTTCCACTCGGTACAGATCAGCAACGCATCGGCACCTTCGAGCACCCGATCCTGACTCGAACACAGCTCCAGACCCGGCTGGGAACCCAATAGATGCTGCGCTTCGGACAAAGCCTCGGGATCATAAGCCCGTATCTGGGCACCCGCCCTTAACAGCAACTCGATCAGCACCCGGCTCGGCGCTTCCCGCATATCATCGGTATTGGGTTTAAACGCCAACCCCCATATAGCGAACGTTTTACCCGCCAGTTCACCGTTAAAGTGTTTCTCAAGCCGTTGGTACAGCTTGAGCTTCTGCCTTTGATTGACCGCCTCCACCGCATTTAGCAGCTCCGCAGGATAACCAACCTGCTCCGCCATTCGCGCCATTGCCTGCACATCCTTAGGAAAACAGGAGCCGCCGTAGCCGCAGCCGGGATAGATGAAATGGTAGCCGATGCGAGGATCTGCACCGATACCCTGGCGCACCTGTTCGATATCAGCACCGAGTTTTTCGGCCAGATTGGCCATCTCGTTCATAAAGCTGATCTTGGTTGCCAGCATTGCGTTGGCCGCGTATTTGGTCAGCTCTGAGGAACGCGGATCCATAAAGACCAGTTTATCCCGCATCCGGTTAAAGGGCGCATACAGGTGACTCATCTGCTCACGCACCCGGGGACAATCGCTCCCCACCACGATCCGATCCGGTTTCATAAAATCGGCGACCGCATTACCCTCTTTCAAAAATTCAGGGTTGGACGCAACATC
>SDWN01000743.1 GCA_004195305.1 Neptunomonas sp.
CACCATCGCTCAACTGCGCAACAACCTTGAGATTGCCCGCGTTATTGGTAGACATCCGACGGTCCGGATTGGGACCGGCCAGCGCTGGCGTAAAGACCCCACTGGCAGCATCCATACGACCGGAGAAGTGGGTATCCTTATCCGCCTTCGCCGTCTCATCAAACGGAACCACACTCCAGCTCGCAGGAAGGAAACCGATCCGCTGATCGTCCTGAGTACCCACCTTGCCGTCTTTGCCTGGCGCCCAGCCTTCGGCCAGGAACGCCGCCGTCACCTTGGCTGACGACCCCCCATTTCCGCCCACACGACTGACCGCAAACGAAGGCACTACCTGGACACTGCCCACCCGGTCATAGACATTCAACTCACCACCTTTGCTGCCACCCAGTTGAATGCTACGGCTGCCCAGCGTGACATCTGATTGGGCGACCGCTTCGACAATCAGACGCTGCTTGCTGCTGGAAAGCACCTTGGCAACCTTGATCCCCTTACCCAGGTCGAGTTTATCTGCGAGGCTGTCTGAGAAATTGTTACCTACAATCGTTAACTGCTGAGTAGTACCTGCCTTAATGTGACCCGGCAGCACCGCCAGCACCTGATTGGCAACACCGGTATTTTTGGTTGCGCTGAGATCCATACCGATCTCATCATGCAGGACCTCGAACATCCGCCCCTCTAGTTGAGAGCCATCTTTAGACGCCGCCAACACCTGGCGCATCTTGACGCCACCAATATTGACGTTGGCACGCCACTCGTAGCCGGTGTAAACCACCCCCTGACCACGGCCCTTGAAAGTGGAACCATCGGAATAATTGCCCGTCAGGTTCAGCTGATAACCATCGGCCTCTGAGCCACTGATCGCCATGGTCCCTTCGATTGGCCCCTTGCCTGGCATATTACCCGCAAAACGCCATTCACCCGCCAATACCGGTTTAGTGGCTTTCTGCCACTCGCGCCAGGCTTTCGTTTCCAGCGGTAGCATCTTAGTCAGCTTAGGCACCATCGTATCCAGCGCGATGCCGAGCCAATCCCGATCGCGCCCCATCGCCTGATATTCAACCGTTGGCCATTGACCGAGGTGGAAATGCACCAGATGTTCCCATTCCGTCGCCGGACGACGCTGCAACATCACCCGGGCTTCGGAGTGACAACGCGAACACATCTGCGCCATCTCATCGGACTCGTTGACCTCCTGCGTATTCAACCGCCGCTCCATTGCGTAGCGATAGTTCTGCGACTCCTCAGGCGCCAGCCCTTGGTGGTCGGAGAAATACTTCACCAGGGTACGCCGGTCGTCATCGTTGATTTTAAGACCATGCATGACTTGCATCCGACCGATGGTCATCAACCAGCCCTCAGGGCTTTTACGCTGGTGACTCATGCGGCTCCACTGCGTCCCAGCACTCTCCTCGGTATGGCATCCCAGGCAGTTATCTTTAATGATCTGTTCGGCTGTTTGCTGGGCTATCGCTTGGATCGGCAGCATTGACGCAACCATCGTTACAGCACCCACAATCAACGGTGGTAGTTTTTTTATTTTCATCTAGGCCAGACCTCCTTCTTGTTGCTTGTTGTCGGTACCAACGTAATGCCAGCCCGATACATTCCAACCTGAGAGCAGATATAGCAACGATTGTGCCAATATATAAATGTTTTTAATAACAAGAGGTTGCTATAGACGAATCACATTCAGGACTGTCTCATAACAGGAAGAGCTGCTTAAAAACGATACAGGTGTATGAACACCAACAAGCAGCCAACGGCACGCAAACGAAGGCTAAAAGCGCTTACTGGGTTAGGACAGAAGCCGCTGCGTGTGTAGCCAGCGACAGACCTGAACGGCTTGTTGTCGATCCAGCCCCAGCAAGTTTTCCAGCCTGACACTGGCGTCTTTGAGCGATGGTTGTGGGTGATCAGCGAGTACCCGCATCACCGGTGCCAGCTCTATGCCCTGCAGTCGCCAGACTCCCAACGGCTGATCCGGCGTCACCAGAACATCAGCAACACGAATCCGGTCACGGTCCACCACCGGATGTGGCTCAATTTGCCAGCAGCCCGGCTGAGGGTCTGCATGTGCCTGCTGCCGATCAGGCCAAATCGCACGAGTGCGCCAAAAGTCCCGATCCTGCCAGCGTGACTCCATCTGATAAAAGTCACGACCGATACGCGCAAAACGATAAAACAGCTGCTGGGTGCGCTGCTGATAAAAGCGCTTAGCCATGACGACAGCCTGCGGATCAACCAGCAGCGTATTGATCACCGCTGGCGCAACCAAGGCACTCGATAACGCCTGGAAGATGCCATTGCCGGATAGCGGATCGACCGCCATCGCCGCATCACCGATTCGAATCCAACGCTCGCCGACGACCTGCTCATGTAATACCGAAGCACTAGTACGAGCATGAACCTGATCCGTCGGAGTCGAGTTTTCAATAAACCGGGCTGATTGTTCAAGCCCTAAAATTTTGCTAACACAGAACCTGGGAAGATCTCTCTTGGCTGGAATTGGGGTCTGTTTGTTATCCAGCGTCAGCTGCAGATAACGGCAGCCATTACCGCCAACCGCCATCCAGGCCCAGCCATCCTCAAAACTTTCTACCGCAGAAAACGGCTGGCAAACCGGCCCATGCCAGTAATGAAGCAGAGACAATGTATCAGGCCCTTTGAATCGCTCAATGCCAGACGCGGGCGCACTACGGCCGCGCGCTTCAACTAAGAACCGCCCGCTCAAAAACGCTGGAGCCACGCCTTTACAGACAACACTCCAGCCGTCGAGCTTTTCTGTCACCGCCTCCGCTCGGCCCGGGTATACCGCTACCCCTGCTGACCTCAGTTGATTAACAATGGCTCGATCAAAACGGGTGCGATCCACTAACGTCTCGTAATTGGCCGCATTGGTTTGGCCGTTCCAGCTCACTTGTCGCGGCGACTCTGGAGGCAGCCCTTCTAACGAGCCCTCCAGCCCGGCACCTTTAAGACCCTCGATAACGCGCTGAGAGATCCCTTCCAACGCGGCAAATGGGCGCGGCTGAGTGACTAACCCGACGCTATACCCCAAACGCTGCATACCCAAGGCCGTCGCCGCTGCCGCAGGACCGCCACCTAAAACGATGATGTCAAAATAGTGTGATTTCATGCTTTAAAAAGCTAGCAAAGATTGAGCCACTCGCAAAGGCGTATATACCGGGCTTTACACCCTTGAAGTGTGGATAAAAAAGAACCAGTTGTCTCAAATTGACACATTAGAATGATCATTAGGGTCAATGAATAACGTCTGGTGTAGCGGATAGCCTGGGGGGGATAAAGTCCGTACCTGGGAGGCCTTGGACACGCCATGTGCGCCCTACTTCCAGGCTAAGTGGGCATGGTCAGTATCAACGTACCGCTGCCGGTTGCCTATCACAGCTTCGGAGGTTGGAAGCGCTAGCTGTTTGGCGACCTGCACGCCTATGGTCCCGATGCGGTACGGTTTTACACCAAGCGCAAAACCATCACCCAGCGCTGGCCTTCCAGCGGTGTCCGCGAAGGCGTTGGTTTATCCTTCCCGGCATAAGCGATGAGCGTGCGCCCCCCGGACTACAGGGGGGCAGCACTCAACGCTCAAGAGAAACTAACCGCATCGGCTTCTCTTGTAGGAAAAGGTCAAAAGGGGTGCTGAGATTTTGGCCTCGGTGAAAGCCACCTCAAGATGAGGAAGCATAAGTAGTCAGATCGGCGCTCATCACCAGCAGCTCAGTAACATCGTATAACCCGAATGCCCATGAGGGATTGGCTTCTTATTTTTAATGATTGTTGACCTACATCATCACATCCTCCATTAACGACATACTATTGCTATGTAAGTTCTCAGTCGTACTATACTGTAACTAAAAGTCAACAATGCTTAGAGGTCGGCCTAAGCGCCACATAGGAATCGCCATTGTCATGCCTTTTGTTAGAACAGCAAACCCAACTGATGAGTGAACTCTATGTTTTTATACTTTCTTAAAAATCATCAGAAACCGTCAATCATAGAAGGGTCTAGCATTAAGATGATAATGGCAGGACGCGCCCAAGATATAAAGCTGCCGTTTTTATCTGTCTTGCTTTCGAAGGGTTTTTTAGCCAGATGTGCCGTTTGATTCGCTGTGCTTACTTATAGTACATATATATAGGCGCTTTACGTATTCTGAAATATAAACTTGTTCATGGTGGCTGCTTCATGAAACATAAGAATGAAGATTTATTAGAGTTCCAAGAAGTACCGGGTAAATCTGAACCTGGGTATCTTGCGAGAGAATCTTATCGTGTTCCGGTTAGAGGAAAAGAAAGATTTTTGTTAGTTATTGGTAACGACACATATCCTTTAGTGGACATAAGCAGTAGAGGGGTCAGTATATCTATGGATGCCACGACCTCTATTGCTTCGCAGGGCATTATATCCGACTGCAACATCATTCTCGACGAGAAGATTTTCGAAGGCTTAGACGGCGAAGTTATTCACTACTCAATCGACAATGATGGAAGCTGGCTATGTGGTATCGCGTGGTTAAATATTGACGCTGACACCGTCTTAAAAATAGAAGAGACTTTACTTGCCATCAGAAACGAGCTGTTTGAATATGTCTAAAGAGAAAATAGTAGATGTCATGGGAGTGCTGCTGAGCGAAGCGATCGAAGATGACATTCCTGAGGTTGAACAACTCAACTGGTTAATCTACAGCGGTGCTGACGATATTGTTGAAAGCGAGATACATACCTCTCAGAAAGATCCGGTTTGGAAGACTGAAAGTGAAAGTCACACTGTTCATGTCTGGAACACACAGGGGAAAATACGAATCAAGGTTTTGTCTAAATGTAAAACAAAAGTCTCGATCAAGCACCTTGCTGAAGTTGCGCTGAATGCCATGATGGAAGATCTGAAGAAGGGTACCCAATGACCGTTATAGTTTGCCCTAAGTGCTCGCGAAGACACCGTGTAGATACAAGTAAAATAACTCAAAATAGAAGGCAGCTTGTCCGATGTAAAGTGTGTGACCACAGATTTCCAATTCACGTCGCTCAAAAAATGGCAGCTGAGCCGGCACAACCTGAAGCTATTGAGAAGCGGAGGAATGCCAGGAAAATAGCGGTCTCTTTAAGTAAGGGAGGTGTAGGCAAGACAACTACATCGGTAAACCTGAGTGCGGGTCTGGCGCTGGCCGGCTATAAAGTTTTGCTGGTAGATACAGACACCCAGGGACAATCATCTTTCATGCTAGGGAAAAAACCTCAAGCGGGTTTAACAGAACTTTTAACGGGCGAACTGACTGCTGAAGAGGCGATTGTGTCAGCAAGGACTAATCTGTCTATTCTAGGCGGTGGTAGGTCGCTTGCTGGAGTCAAACGAATCATTGATAAAAAGAGCTTTGGCTCTGAATGGACCCTGACTGAGGCGATGGAGGGCCTGGATAATAAATTTGACTTTATAATTATTGACACATCTCCTGGATGGGACCAGTTAACAGTAAATGTCCTTTTTTATGCTACAGAAGTTCTCACTCCTGTTGCGCTTGAGGTGATGTCACTTCATGGGCTTGCTGAGTTTACGAAAAACCTTCACGCTATACAGAAATACAAACCAATTAATTTAAACTATGTACTCCCGACGTTTCTTGATACCAGAATAGATCAGCCCCAAAACATAAACAGAAAGCTTAAAAGCCTATATGGGGATAAGGTTTGCCAGCCTATAAGGTATGACGAGCAATTAACTAGGGCCCCCGCACATGGAAAAACAATCTTTGAGTTTGTCCCGGATGGTAATGGGGCTGCTGATTATGAAGCATTGGTCAGAACGATTGTGAAAGACAACACTATTTTCGGTGCTATGCCCACCAAGGGAGGGACAGTGATCCCATCTTTATAGGGAATCCTATGGGGTTATGACTTGCGATTTAAAACTCAACTTAAAAAGTTACGTTTAAAGGGAGATCAGATCAACCTAGCCTCACATATCGTGTTTAAAAAAGCATACTGATAACCTATGTTCTAGCAGGCTGTTGAAAAGCGTTAGCGAGGCCGCCGAGACTAGGGAAAAACGACCGAAAAAGCGCAGTTTATAGGTATAGATGAGCATTTTGAGGTCGTTTTTAACGACGTATCGGCAACGCAGGTAGATTTTCAACAACCTGCTAGGGATACCGCATGAAAAAAGAGGCCGTTTATAGGCCTCTTAACAAGCGAGTCGCGTTAATTCTCAGCAGCAGGGTACCTGCTCGCGAGTCAGTTTCTTGTTGACACCCAGATCTTGATCCGTTCAGCCAACTGCGCGGTCATTTGCTGCTGCAGATCAGCGTCTCGCAGATCGGTGGTACAGGCAGCGGCAGGTCTCGGACATGCCGTAACCAATGTGCACACCAATACCCCACTCCGCCGCCTAGCTTGCCAGACCCTCGGTCAGAGCACTTCTTCTCAGCAGCATCTTCCAACCGTTAAAGTCTGTATTTGTCGCTTCAGCGCACCCCAGCACCATCTTTGGCTGGCATCATAGCTGACACATCATGACTCACCCAATCTTCGCCTAAAATTCAATTATCGGAGCATTGAAAGCAGAGCCGGCATGGGGCCGGAACCTGTCTTACCATGACGACGGTGTCTGTAGGGGGGGATATGCAGTTTTACCCTCCTGCAGCGCCATCAACGGAAGCTTATGACCCCTGTCATATCAAAGCATGAGGCGACCTTCAGGATGCTGGTGGGATTTGCCCGCCCCTATAAAGGGACGTTGTGCGCCGCGGCGATGGCGCTGGCGGCTACCTCGCTTGTAACCCTTGCTATGGGCCAGGGAGTACGCTTGATGATCGACGAAGGCTTCATCGCCGGATCCCCAGCGGCACTCAACCGCGCGGTGAGAATTATTTTATTG
>SDWN01000745.1 GCA_004195305.1 Neptunomonas sp.
TACCCGGCCTGCCCCGACCACACCGAGAAAGATCTGCTGTGGCAACTGCTGGATGCCGAAGCCAACACCGGAATAACCCTGACCGAAAGCTACGCCATGCTTCCTACGGCAGCCGTCAGCGGCTGGTATTTCGCCCATCCTGACAGCCAGTATTTCGGTGTCGCCAAGATCGCCGAAGACCAGGTCGAAGACTACGCCCAACGCAAAGGGATGGAGATGAAAATCATGGAGCGCTGGCTGGCACCCAACCTGGGGTACGAGCCGGAAGATAGCTGATAAAATAGGTACCTGATTAGCCATGATTTTCAGCCATCACAACGCCAAGCGATGCACATACGTGCTCGCGAGAATAGATTGGCGGACATCATGGCTGAGCTTTGTGGGTAATCAGGTGATACTTTGTTCTAAACACTGTTGCTTATTGATGTATGGCGTTACCCCCTATGTCGTACCGCTAGCGGTTACACCATAGTCACGACTGTTCATCATAATGCCGGCCTCAGTGATCATGGATTGGGCAGCGGCCGCTGGCGTCCAGTTCGCAGACCTCTGCCAACAGTTGGCCGGAGCTAGCCACCTCCGACTCTTTGGCTTAAGAAACCAACCCGCTCAGGCCGGTATCGGCGTCGGCCGGTAGGCTGGGTTTCTCCACCGAGGCGCCGCTGCCGGAACCCGGACCACCGCCGGAGTTGAGTTTGAGCTGAGCACCGCTGATGGTCACGCCCGAGGGGTCCAGCTTGATAAAGCTGCCACCGGCCTTGAGGGTCACTTCCGTGCCAGCCTCGAGCACCAGTTTCTGCCCCGCTTTCAGATGGATCTCCTGACCGGCCTGGAGCAGTTCGCTCTGACCAATGTGGGTATGACGGCTACCGTCGACGCTCAGGTGATCATCCTGCTGCACCTGGCTGCGACGACTGCCATGGGTGCTGTGATGCTGATCACCCTGAATCTGGCTGTAACCGTTACCCAACACCTGCTGATGGCTGTCATTACCCACCCACTCGCGGCGATCGTTCTTGATGCGGATGTCCTGATCTTTTTCGGCGTGGATAAACAGCTGCTCTTGGCCCTTCTTATCTTCGAAACGCAGTTCATTGTAGCCCTCGCCACCTTGGCAGGAGTTGCTCTTAAAGGTGCTCTTGGTCTTGTGTTCCGGCAGCCGGTAGGGCGGCCGGTTGGTGCCGTGGTAAACCCGGCCGATCACCAGCGGTCGGTCAGGGTTGCCTTCGAGAAAATCGACAATCACCTCTTCGCCGATCCGCGGCAGGAAGAAACCGCCAAAACCGCCACCGGCGGCGGGCTGGCTGACCCGGATCCAACAGGAGCTGTGTTCGTTGCTCTGGCCTTCACGGTCCCAGTGAAACTGCACCTTGATGCGACCAAACTCGTCGGTATAGATCTCCTCCCCTTCAGGGCCGGTAACGGTCGCAGTCTGGCTACCCCTGACCTGTGGTTGCAGGCTGGCGCACAACGGACGGTAGCAGACCTCATACGGGATGCAGACGAAGCCATTACTGTATGAAAAACCGTCGATACCAGCCTCCTCTTCCAGCACCTGCGGTTGGTTGCAACTGTGTGAGACCTGGATGATCAGGTAATCGCAATTAAAATCGTCGCGCTGGTGCGCCTCCAGGCTGAAGCTATAACCAGGGGTCATGCGGTTGACGTCGCTCGCACCGATGGTCCGTTTTCCGTAACGGTTTAATGCCTGCAGTTGCACCTGGGCGCGCTGCTTGCCATGCCCGGCATCGCTAAAGCTGGCGGGATAGTCGTAGACCTCAAGCTCGGAAGAGTTCGGGCTCTGATTTTGCGCTTCAAGTTTGAGTCTCGGTTTCTTGAAGTTGTAGTCCCGTAGCGTGACGCGCCCCGGCACCACCGACGCGCTGTACCGAAACCTGTTGATATGCTGTTCGCGCACCGCGCCCTGGGTATCATTAGCAAACGGGATAGCGGGTTCACCTGAGATCACCGGGTTAGCTGTTGAGGTATCACTCATCACCAGCACATGCTTTTCGTCGTCGTGTTCGAAGTAATAATGAATCCCTTCGACTTCCATCAGCCGCTGGACGAAGTTCAGCTCCGACTCGCGGTACTGTACGCAGTAATCGCGCGGCGGGTAGCGGGCACTCAGGTCGAGCCGGAACTCATCACTGCTCAGACCGGCGTCGGTGAGAATCTGTTCGATGATCTCGGGCACCGCCAGGTTCTGAAAGATCCGACTGTTAACACGGTACTGCAACGGCCAGATCTTAGGCACCAGCGTCACCTGGTAATGGCTCAACCGGGTACCCTGCTCGCCGAACTCGGCCGCACTGATCAGGCCATGGATAAAGCGGATCTGCTCTTCAGCAGCATTGTTCTGGTCCTGCAGGGTCACCACCGCTGCCTGACCGATCAACGTCTCCAACGCAATCTCGGGGTCGTCGCTGACCAGGTCCAATTGAAACTGGTACAGGCTCGACAACTGCTCAGTACCCTCGAGCCTGGCTAGATGAAACTCATCGTCCAGCCCCTGGACTTCAAAAAAACAACGCTCGCTGTTGGCGCGTATAAACACCATGGTCAGATCCTTTGTTATTCATGCAAGCCCACCCTAATGGATGCACTTCATTCCGTTGCAGACTGACTGCCAGCCCAACCTGTATTAATCAATCTCTCTGTCTAGCAGGCTGTGAACCAACAGGTATCCTGATCCTTCGCCCTGGGCCTCAACCAGCGGGCGTAAGCACACGAACTTAGCGGACTGGAGAAGGCTTGCAGGGGCCTTGGACCCTTGCTGGTGCGACCCTGCGCTAACCTATTTATCCGTAATTCATTTTTCTTCTCAACTGATAACGCCCCAGTTTTTCTACCAGCGAGCGTCGTGACACGCCCAGCTCTTCGGCGGTGCGGGTCTGGTTGCCATCGTTGGCATGTAGCCGCTGAGCGATCACCCGCGCCTCTAGCCGCTGCATGATCGTCTTTAATCCTTTCCCGGAGCACTCCCCGGAGCCATCACCACGGCTGGCCGGGAACGGAATCACCTCGGCAGCCCCGATCATCGACTGCGGCAGATGCTGGATGCCGATAACACCCTCGGCATCGACCAGTAATACGGCGCGCTCGATCAGATTGCGCAGCTCGCGGATATTGCCAGGAAAAGGTTGTTGCTGGAGCAGGTCCAGTACCTGAGGTTTTACCCCGCGCACGCTCTTTTGATAATGCTCAGCACATTGGTGGATGAAATGGTTCACCAGGATGGGGATATCTTCCCGACGTTGACTGAGCGTCGGTAGGTGGACGGGGAAGATATTGAGCCGGTAGTACAGATCCTCGCGGAACTTGCCCTCTTCGATCAGTTTAGGTAGATCTCGGTGAGTGGCGGCGACCACCCGTATGTCCACTTTCACGCTCTCAATGGCGCCCAGCGGGCGCACCTCGCGCTCCTGCAACACCCGCAGCATCTTGGCTTGCAGCTTGAGCGGCATGTCTCCGATCTCGTCGAGGAACAGGGTGCCTTTCTGCGCCGCTTCGATCAGCCCCTGCTTATGGCTGTGTGCACCGCTAAAGGCCCCTTTGCGATAGCCAAACAGCTCACTCTCGAGCAGATCTTCGGGCAAGGCCGCACAGTTTTGGGCGATAAACGCGCCCTGCTGATGCGGACTGTTACGATGAATGCAGGCGGCGACCAGCTCCTTACCGGTGCCGGTTGCGCCTTGCAGTAATACGGTGGCCTTGGAGTCCGCCACTTTTTCCAGCAAGCCGTACAGTTGCTGCATCGCCGGGGCCGAACCGATCAGGTCTCCCAGTTGCAAGGTGCCGCTGGCCCGCTTGCGCAGTGCCTGGTTCTCGATCTCCAGCACCTGATTGGCTTGATCGAGCTGTTTAATCAGGCGTTTATTTTCGCTCAGCAACAACGCATTGTTGGCCACAACCGCGGCTTGAGCCGCAAAGCCCTTGACCAGTCCTTCCAGCGTCGTCGGAAAGGCCTCTACCGCCTCTGCATCCGAACTGCGTCGATTAAACAGCTGCATCACCCCAAGACTGACGTCTTGATGGTCCGACAGCGGCACCACCAGAATCGAGCGGGTGTGAAAACCGGTTTGCCGATCCCGCTCGTACTGCGCGTTAAAGTCAAAGCCGGTATAGCGATAGGCGTCTTCGAGATTGACCAGCTGCCCCGACAGCGCCGCATAGGCGGAGATATCCGCCATATTGGGACGCCCCTGCGGCCGCAGGTCGATCGGCTGCAGCCGACTCCCCACCAGGGGTTGCACAATTCCCTGGACCACCTCTGGATGCAAGAAACGCTTGGTGCGATCGAGAATATAGATACAGCCGGCCTCGGCGGCGGTCATCTTGCGCGCAGCCGTGAGGATGGTATCCAACAGTCGGTGCATATCCCGCTCGCGGCTGATCGACAGGTTGACCTGAATCAGCTCCTCCAGTGCCTGCAGCGAATCCGGTAGCGAATCACTCATCGGTTAAGCCTCAACCGCAGGTCAGCGCGGCAAATCCTTTGATTAGCCCCGGTATCAACTTGTGTATCAACCACAGTGTCAACCACGGGTTAAACAAAGCTCAGCTGAAAATCGCCAGCCTCATCGATCACCAGTTGCAACTGGGCATAGCGCTGTTCATCGTTCATCCGCTCCAGTACCTCGGTCGCGATCTGCGGCAGCAGGGTGCCGTTGAGGATGTGGTCGATATTACGCGCGCCGGTCTCCACTTCGGTACAGCGCCGGGCGATCGTTTCGATCACCGTGGCGTCATAGACCAGCTCCAGTTTCTGACTGTTGCGCAGACGCTCAACCACCTTATCCAGTTTCAGGCGCACGATATCGCCCATCACGTCGGCCGCCAAAGTATAGAAGGGCACGATCTGCATCCGTGCCAGCAACGCGGGTTTAAAATGACGGCTCAGCACCGGGCGAATCGCCTCGAGGAGGTCGGCCTGCGGTGGCCGCTGGCCATCGGCGCAGAGGTCGGTGATGATATCCGTTGCCAGGTTGGAGGTCAGGAACACCACCGTGTTCTTGAAATTGACCAGCTGACCCTCGCCATCGGAGAGCATGCCCTTATCAAACACCTGGTAAAACAGATTCATCACCTCCAGGTCGGCCTTCTCCACCTCATCGAGCAGCACCACCGAATGCGGCCGCTGACGTACCGCCTCGGTCAGTACGCCACCCTCGCCATAGCCCACGTAGCCGGGAGGCGACCCCACCAGCCGCGATACCGAATGTTTTTCCTGAAACTCGGACATATTGATGCTGGTCAGAAAGCGCTCGCCACCGAACATCAGATCCGCGACCCCGATCGCCGCCTCGGTCTTGCCGACACCGCTGGGGCCGACAAACAGAAATACCCCGATCGGGGTGTCGGGATTATTAACCCCCGCCTTGGCGGCACGGATGCCACGATCGATGGCGGCAACGGCGTGCTCCTGGCCTTTGATGCGCTGGTTAAGCTGAGCGCCGAAGGTCAGCACGCTCTGTGCCTCATCCCGCACCATCTTACCCAGCGGCACGCCGGTCCAGTCGGCAATCACTCGCCCGACCACATCGGGGCTGACCTCATAATGGATCAACGGGTTGTCCTGCTGCACCTCGGCTAGCACCTTGATAGCGCGGCGGATCGCCTGGCGCAGTTCGGCTTGGCTAGGCCGCTCAGCGGTCGCGGCGGTCGGCGCGTCGAGCGCATCCGTGTCAGACTGATCGGTATCGGCCGCCCCGGCTTCGTGAAACTGCGCCAGCTGCTGACGCTGATGCACGATGTGCTGCACCAGCTCGGTCTCTTGCTGCCACTGCGCGTTCAGCACCACCAGCGCGGTTTGCAGTTGGTCGATCTGACGGTCCAGTGCCTCCAGCTGGCCTTCGTCGACCAGCACATCGCTGGCGATATCACGCGCCAGCGCTTCACGCTCACGCGCCAGGGTCTGGATGGCGCGCTCCTTATCGTCGATCGGCTCGGGCAACGAGCTGATGCTGATCTTGACCCGGGCCGCAGCAGTGTCCAATACATCGACCGCCTTGTCGGGCAGCTGGCGGCCGGAGATGTAGCGGGCAGAAAGTTTGGCGGCGGCTTCGACCGCATCATCACGGACATAGACGCCGTGCGCTTGTTCGTAGGTCTGGCGCAGACCGCGAATGATCACCACCGCATCTTCAACCGATGGCTCATCGATCTTGACCAGCTGGAAGCGCCGCGCCAACGCCGGATCTTTCTCGAAGTATTTCTTGTACTCGGACCAGGTAGTGGCAGCGACAGTACGCAGTTCGCCCCGCGCCAGGGCGGGCTTGAGCAGGTTCGCGGCATCGCCCCCACCTGCAGGACCACCAGCACCGATCAGGGTGTGGGCCTCGTCAATAAACAGGATGATCGGTTTGGGTGACGATTTGATCGCATTGATGACACCGGTGAGACGGTTTTCGAACTCGCCCTTGACGCTGGCACCGGCCTGCAGCAAGCCCAGATCCAACCCGTACAGTTCCACCTCTTTGAGCACGTCAGGCACCTGCCCCTGGACGATTTTCAGTGCCAGGCCTTCTACCACGGCGGTCTTGCCGACACCCGCCTCGCCCACGGCGATGGGGTTGTTCTTGCGCCGCCGTCCCAGAATATCGATCATCTGGCGAATCTCCTGATCGCGGCAAAACACCGGATCGATCAGCCCCTCTCTGGCCCGTTGGGTGTAGTTGATGCAATACTTATTCAGCTCGCCACTGTCGGTCAACGCCGCAACCGCCGCGCCGCTTTGCCCCGCCGTCACGGCCTGGGCTTCGCGAGAATCGGCAACGATAGCGCTAAAATGGATCAGCAGATCGTCGTACGGGATCGCACTGAGATCATCCAGGTAGGTTGCCATGCCGTGGCGCCGGGGGTTGGCCAGCAACGCCAGCAC
>SDWN01000023.1 GCA_004195305.1 Neptunomonas sp.
AGATGTGTATAAGAGACAGGTACGCTACATCAAACATCTGGTGCCTGCTTATCGGCTGCCGACTGCGCAGGCATACACGCAGGTGATGCGGCAGGGCAAGCGTCTGAGTTTTACCGCGCCGGTCATTGCTACCGATGATCTGGCGCTGCTGCAATATACCGGGGGGACCACGGGGGTCGCCAAGGGGGCGATGCTTAGTCACCGCAATCTGCTGGCTAACCTGATTCAGGTAAAGGGGTTATTGGATTCGGTAACCGAGCCGGGGCAGGAGCTGGCGATCGCACCGCTGCCGCTCTACCATATCTACTCCTTTACTGTCAGTTGCATGCTGATGATGGAGATCGGTGCGCAGGTGGTGTTGATCACCAATCCGCGTGATATGAGCGCTTTTGTGGGTGAGTTGAAACGCTGGAAATTCACCATTTTTAGCGGTCTTAATACGCTGTTTAATGGCCTGTGCCAGCAACCGGAGTTTCACCGGCTCGATTTCAGTCAGCTTAAATTGACCATATCGGGGGGGATGGCGCTTGCCACGGACGTTGCCGAACAGTGGCAAAAAATAACTGGCTGCGCGGTTCTCGAGGGTTACGGGATGACCGAAACGTCGCCGATCATCAGCGTCAATCCGCCGGGTGCGATCCGCTTGGGGACCATCGGCCTGCCTATCAGTTCGACCGAATTCCGGCTGATTGATGCCGAGGGCAGTGCAGTGCCTACGGGTGAGAGCGGTGAGCTCTGCGTGCGTGGACCTCAGGTGATGCAGGGGTATTGGAACCAGCCCCAGGAAACCGCGTTGGTGCTGGATGCTGAGGGCTGGTTGAAAACGGGTGATATCGCCTGTGTTGATGAGGCCGGTTATCTCAGTATCGTTGATCGGAAGAAGGATATGATCAATGTGTCCGGCTTCAACGTCTACCCCAATGAGCTGGAAGGCGTGGTTTTAACCCATCCCGATGTCATCGATTGTGTAGCGATCGGGCTGCCCGATGCCAATCAAGGTGAGTTGATCAAGCTTTTCGTTATCACGGCCAATCCGCAGCTGTCGATACAGGATGTTCGTCACCACTGCCGTGAGCGCCTGACCGCGTACAAAATTCCCTCGCAGGTGGAGTTTCGCAGCGAGCTGCCGCGTAGCAATATCGGTAAGGTGTTACGTCGTGGATTACGAGATGAGGAGCTACAAAAGCGGCTGGATAGCGCTAACGGCGGCTCCTATTCCGCTACGATCAAGGCTGCGCCCCTGTTGGTTGATTAGGCGCTGGTTGGCTAGCCAGTGTTGTTGGCTTAGCCGAACCTAACCGCAATCTGCTTGGCTTCTCGCCGTCGATCTGGGTTGAGTCCTGCAGGGCGTTAATGGCCGCTGATTTTTGCGTGCAGCGGTTTAGTTTGTTCAAAGGTATCGAGCTGTTCGGCGCTGGCTTTGCCTTGGTGTTGGGTTTTCCATGCGCTGTAGGGCATGCCGTAGATCGCTTCCAGTGCCTGATCATAATTGAGCGCAATGCCCTGTTGTTGGGCTGCTGCCAGGTACCACTTTGACAGACAGTTGCGGCAGAACCCGGCGAGATTCATCAGGTCAATATTCTGCACGTCGGTGCGCTGCTGCAGATGGGCGATCAAGCCGCGGAAAGCGGCGGCTTCGAGTTGAGTGCGGGTGGTTGTGTCCATGGTACAGATCCTCTTTGATGCCGAAGCGGTAAGGTATTGTTGTTGTATAATCCTAGCAAAACACTCGGGATTGGGTGAGGCTGATTGTTGCATGTTTACGACCACTGACCAATATCATTCTGACCCGGTGGCTGTGGTACCATGTCTCGCTATACAAACTGCCTGACAGGTAATCGTCGTGACCTTTGAAGAACTGCTCCAATCGATGAATCCCGAGATCCACGCCACGATGAAAAGGGCGATTGAGCTGGGTAAATGGGCCGATGGCCGACGCTTAACGGCTGATGAGCGCGAGAGTTGTATGCAGGCCGTGATCGCCTACGATGAAACCAATCTGCCCGAGAATCAGCGGGTCGGCTATATCGATCGCACCAAAGCTGATGGCTCCCAGCACAGCCCCAGCCAGAGCACTGAATCGATCGTCAAGATCCTTAACGGTTAAGTTGCTGATGTTATTTGCCGATGAACCGATTAAACCCAGTTTGAACCTGCAGCGGCAGGGTCATCTGGCCAAGATGCGGACCAAGCTAGGGCATAGTCCAGAGCAGCCGTGCCAGTACTGGCTGCCGTTGGATCAGCATGAGGTTCATCTGAACCCCCTGTTGGGTAAGCCGATCAAGCTGGTCTATCAGGGGGTGATCCATTGCCAGCACTGTGGCCGAGCCAGCAATAAAAGCTTCGCCCAGGGCTATTGTTACCCCTGCTTCAAGAAGCTGCCGCAATGTGATAGCTGCATCGTCAGCCCGGAGAAGTGTCATTTCGATCAGGGTACCTGTCGCGATAGCGACTGGGGCCAGAAATTCTGCATGAGCGAGCATATCGTCTATCTCGCTAACTCTTCTGGCATTAAGGTTGGAATCACCCGCGCCAGCCAGATACCGACCCGTTGGATCGATCAGGGTGCGATTCAGGCGTTACCGATCTTTCGGGTCGATAGTCGCCACCGCTCCGGTCTGGTGGAGGTGCTCTATAAACAGCATGTGGCGGATAAAACCAACTGGCGGACGATGCTTAAAGGTCAGGTGGCGCCGATCGATCTGATCGAAGCGCGCGAGCGCTTGCTGGCAGCCTGTCGCAGCGATCTGGACGCGTTGCAGCAACGACTTGGGATCCAGGCCATTCAGCCCATCCATGACGCCGAGATGGTTGAATTGGGCTTCCCTGTTCTCAACTATCCCACCAAGGTTAGTTCGTTGAGTTTTGACAAAACACCGGTGGTGGAGGGGGTTCTGCAGGGAATTAAAGGCCAGTACCTGATCCTGGACAGTGGGGTGATCAATATTCGTAAATTCGGCGCATATCGGGTGGAACTGTTTGCCTGAGGTGTTTGTTTGAACTATTTACCAGAATTCTGTCTTAAATAGCGGTCGTCAAACGTAACGCGCACTAAGCATCAACGCTCACGAGTAAATACAGCATGAGTCATGACAATCTCCGCACGACCTACCGCAATGATTACCAGGTACCGCCGTTCCTGATCGATCGCACCGAGTTGCACTTTGAATTGGGTGCGAAGGCGACGCTGGTTCGCTCCAAGCTCCATCTGCGGCGTAATCCAGAATCCGAGGCGCCCCAGGCCGTCCTGCAGCTGCACGGTGACCCCGGTCTGGTGCTGCGTCGGCTGGTGCTCGATGGTAGGGAGCTGAGTGCTGCCGACTACCAGCTCGATGCTGACTCTCTGACCCTGAGTGCTTTGCCTGAACAGTGTCTGCTGGAGTGCGTGACCCTGATCCGGCCGCAGCAGAACACCTCGCTGGAGGGGCTTTATCAGTCCAACGGTATGTTCTGCACCCAGTGCGAAGCCGAAGGCTTTCGCAAGATCACCTTTTATCTGGACCGGCCCGACGTGATGTCGCTGTTCACCACCACCGTCGCCGCCAATAAACGCGATTTTCCGGTGCTGCTGTCCAACGGTAACCCCGTGGCGCAGGGTGAGCAGGGTGAGCGTCACTGGGTGACCTGGGAGGATCCGTTTAAGAAACCCGCCTACCTGTTTGCGCTGGTCGGCGGTGATCTGGAGCGGGTCGAAGACCGTTTCACCACCTGCAGCGGACGTGAAATTGCACTGCAATTATTTGTCGAAAAGCAGAATCTGAACAAGTGCGAGCATGCCTTGGCCGCGCTCAAGCGGGCGATGGCCTGGGATGAACAGGTGTATGGTCGCGAGTACGATTTGGACATCTTTATGATCGTCGCGGTGGATCATTTCAATATGGGCGCGATGGAGAACAAAGGCCTCAATATCTTTAATTCATCCTGCGTCCTGGCTAATGCCGAAACCACCACCGATAACGGCTTTGAGCGGATCGAGGGGATCGTTGCGCACGAGTACTTTCACAACTGGTCGGGTAATCGAGTCACCTGCCGGGATTGGTTCCAACTGAGCCTCAAAGAGGGCTTTACGGTATTCAGAGATGCCGAGTATTCAGCAGACATGGGCTCGCGCACGGTCAAGCGGATCGAGGATGTCAGTCTGTTGCGCACCGCGCAGTTCGCAGAGGATGCCGGACCGATGGCGCACCCGGTGCGGCCGGAGTCCTATATGGAGATCTCCAACTTCTATACTCTGACGGTGTATGAGAAAGGTGCCGAAGTGGTGCGGATGATCCATACGCTGCTGGGGTCCGAACTGTTCCGCCAAGGCTCTGATCTCTATTTTCAACGCCACGACGGTCAGGCGGTGACTACCGATGATTTCGTCCAGGCGATGGAGGATGCCTCCGGCATTGACCTGACCCAGTTCCGGCGCTGGTACGCGCAGGCCGGGACCCCCCGGGTTGAGGTGACTGACAGCTACGATACAGCCAAGCAGCGTTACACCCTGCAGGTGAAACAGTGCTGTCCTGACACCCCGGGCCAGACCGATAAAGCGCCCTTGCATATTCCGTTAATGGTGGGTTTGCTGGATGCCGAGGGGCATGACTATGCGTTGCAAGGGGGGCAGACCAGTCAGCTATTGCAGTTGGTCGAGGCCGAGCAGTGTTTTGTGTTTGACGGTATCCCCGCCAAGCCGGTCCCCTCGCTACTGCGGGGCTTCTCGGCGCCGGTGAAACTGAGCTACCCCTACAGTCGTGATGAGTTGGTGCTGCTGATGAGTCATGACAGCGACGGTTTTAACCGTTGGGATGCGGCCCAGCGGTTGGCCGTGGAGGTGCTGCAGGAGTTGATTGCAGCCAGTCAGGCGGGTGAAGTGTTGGTTTTGGATCCGGCGCTGATCGCAGCCTACACCCAGGTCTTGAGCGATCAAAACCTGGATCCGGCGATAGTGGCCAAACTACTGCAGTTGCCATCTGAGGCTTATCTGGCCGAGTTGGCCGATCAGATTGACCCGCTGGCTATTCATCAGGTCCGTGAGTTTGTACGCCGTGGCTTGGCGCAGGCGCTGGAAGGGCCTCTGCTGGATGCCTATCGACGCAACCGTAGCGAGGGAGCTTACCGGCTCGGCGCAGAGGCGATCGCCCGCCGCAGCTTGCAGAACGCCGCGCTCTCTTATTTGATGGCGCTGGAGCAGCCGCGTACGCTGGTGCTGGCTCAGCAGCAGTTTGAAACTGCGGATAATATGACCGATGCCTTGGCCGCGCTGAGTTTGATCGCTCACTCTGGTTTTGTGGAGGAGCGGCAGCAGGCGCTCGATAGCTTTTATCAGCAGTGGCAGCAGGATCCGCTGGTGGTTAATCAGTGGCTCAGTGTGCAGGCGCTCTCCCCGCGAGATGATGCGTTGGAGCAGGTGCAGCAGCTGATGCGGTCAGCACTGTTTGATCTGAAAAACCCCAACCGGGTACGCGCACTGATCGGCGTGTTCTGTGCTCAGAATGCGGCTCAGTTTCATCGCCAGGACGGCGCCGGTTACCGCTTTCTTGCCGACCGGATTATCGAGCTGGATCAGCTTAATCCACAGATCGCATCGCGGTTGCTGACCCCGTTGACCCGTTGGAGGCGTTATAATGAGGACCGGCAGCGGTTGATGCGGGCCGAGCTGGAGCGGATCAAGGAGGGTGATCTATCCAAAGACAGTTATGAGGTGGTCAGTAAAAGCCTGATATGAGATTGATCATGGATCGGATCTGTCTATACTGGGTTTAGTGGGCAGTGGATGTTCGTGATCTGTGATCTGTGTGGTGTTAATTCCGGAATAAATATTAATCGGTATAGGAGAGCTTTAAACGATGGAAAATTATCTCGCCGCGAGTCTGAAAAACGATTATCAACAGCACTATCGTCGGTTTGAGGCCCAATATGATCAGGGGCATTTGGCCAACGAGGCGCTCAAGCGTGCCAAGACCAGTCGTGTTTGGATCGTCGGCGCGCTGACGCTGTTATTCGCGATGTCTTCCGATTTCTTTCTTGGGGCTGCTGCAGCGATCTTTGGGATCTATTTTTACCAGATAATCGTTACCTATATGCAGAAGGCTCAGGCCGAGGACTGCATGGAAGAGATCGAGCGCTGGCTTAATCAAAAAGGGGTCCTGCTCCAGGATAAGACGCCATTTTTTAAAGCCGACGAGCAGCTGAAAAATCCGTTGAATCTATTTGATGATCACGTATACCAGTAACTATTGATGAACAAGCAGCGCCGCGCCTGGGTTTAATAATCCTTAAGGGCGCGGCGTTTTTGATACTGCTGGAAGATCTGGCGTGAGCGGAGGGTGGTGATGGGTTGGGACGAGGTACTCAAGTTCTGGTTTGAAGAGACAGAACCCGCCAGCCATTGGCGTAAAGATCCGCGATGATGGATTGGGGCGAGGTGCTCGAGTTCTGGTTTGAAGAGACAGAACCCGCCAGCCATTGGCGTAAAGATCCGCAATTCGATCGGCTGATCGAACGTCGCTTTGGCGATCTATACCGGGCCGCTAGTGCCTGTGAGCTCTATGGGTGGCGCAATCAAGCCTTGGGTCGGTTGGCCGAAGTGATCGTCCTGGATCAATTTTCCCGCAACATTCATCGCGACAGTGGCAAAGCCTTTGCCCATGACAGTCTGGCCCTGGCGCTTGCTCAAGAAGCGATCAGTCTGGGGGCGGTGGCGCATCTTTTACCGCCGCAACGTGCATTCCTGTACCTGCCCTTTATGCACAGTGAATCGCCCGCCATTCATCAGCAGGCGTTGGTGTTATTCAGTGAGCCTGGGCTGGAACA